>JAFGTW010000053.1 GCA_016938835.1 Patescibacteria group bacterium | reverse complement strand
GTCGTGGAAACTTGAAGAGGCCCTTCCTTAGTACGAGAGGACCGGGAAGGACGAAGCTCTAGTGTACCTGCTGTTCTACCAAGGGCATTGCAGGGTAGCTACCTTCGGTTTAGATAAGCGCTGAAAGCATCTAAGCGCGAAGCTGTCTCTAAGATTAAGTTTCACAGACTGGTTGAAGAATACAACCTTGATAGGCTGTACGTGTAAGTCCAGTAATGGATTGAGCGGAGCAGTACTAATAAGTCGTTAGATTTTCCCACACTTTTGTTTTTCAATACTTCGACGTGGCTTTGTATTAATTTATTAATATATTGCTAGGGCGAATTTGCATCGAAAAAACGTTTCTACTCTTTAGAGTTCTGAAACACAAATAAAAAGACACCATCGTTCTGGTGGTAAAGCAAGAGGGCCACACCTGATCCCATCCCGAACTCAGAAGTTAAGCCTCTTAGCGCTGATGATACTTGGGCCTGAGCCCTGGGAAAGTAAGTCACCGCCGGAACAATGGTGTTTTTTTATTGGTAAATCAAAAACCTTTTACAGAAAGAGCTCAGATTTTAGTTTTTTGACACTGTCTTTTGACGGTGTCTTTTTGTTTTTGCTTTAGGCCAATAAAAGTGATAATATAAATGTATTAAATCAATAAATATATGTCTTTAATTAAATCAATTTCTGGAATTCGTGGCACTATTGGTGGTAAGCCTGAGGATAATTTAACCCCACCTAATTTAGTGGCCTTTGTTTCTGCTTACGCCGCTCAAGTCAAAGAAAAATTTGCTGAAATTAACAAACCCAGCGTTGTTTTAGGGCGGGATGGTCGCATTAGTGGACCGGTTATTTATGAGCTCGTTTCTTCTACTTTAAGAATGTGTGGTTTAAATGTAATTGAATTAGATTTGGCGACTACACCAACAGTAGAAATGATAGTAATAGAAGAGAAAGCGCAGGGAGGCATAATTTTAAGCGCCTCTCATAATCCAAGAGAATGGAATGCTTTGAAATTATTAAATGATCAAGGTGAATTTTTAAATGCTGAAGATGGTTTGCAAATTTTAAGCCGAGCTAAAGAAAATAATTTTGAATATGCCGGTGTAGATGATTTTGGTTCACAAATAAGGATTGCAGATGCCTTAGAAAGGCATATAAAGGCTATTATGGCTTTAAAATTAGTTAAGGCTAAAGAGATTCAGAAAGCGAATTTTAAAATCGTAGTGGACGGAATTAATTCAGTCGGCGCTTTAGCTATTCCAGAATTATTAAAAGCGCTGGGATTAGAAAATGTGGAGGTTATTAATGCAGAAATAAATGGCGAATTTGATCATAATCCAGAGCCGCTTGATAAGCATTTAATTAAGATTAAGGAACGAGTTTTAGCTAGCGGTGCTGATTTAGGAATTGTAGTTGACCCAGATGTTGATCGCTTAGCCTTTATTGATGAAAAAGGGGAAATGTTTGGTGAAGAATATACTCTAGTAGCCGTGGCTGATTATGTGATGCATGATTCTTGTTCTTGTTATTATCAAAAAATATCAGTTTCCAATTTATCATCATCTCGGGCTTTAAAAGATATAACGGAGAAAAGAGGTGGCGCCTATTATGCTACGGCTGTAGGCGAAGTTAATGTGGTCACAAAAATGAGAGAGACGGGCGCGATTATTGGCGGTGAAGGCAATGGTGGAATTATATTGCCGGAATTACATTATGGACGTGATGCTTTAGTGGGGACAGCTTTATTTTTAAGTGCTTTAGTTGATAATGATATAAAAATGTCTGAGTATAGAAAACAATTCCCAGATTATCAAATGATAAAAGACCGCTTAGATTTAGAGCCAGGCACTGATGTGGCTAAAATATTAGAAGCGGTGAAAGATAAATATAAGGGCGAGGAGATTACAGATATTGATGGGGTAAAAATTGATTGGCCTGAGGCCTGGGTGCATTTACGGGCTTCAAATACCGAGCCGATTATTCGTATTTATGCTGAAGCTAAAAAATTGGAACTAGCGCAAGAGAAAGTTAATGAAGTTAAATCTATAATATTAGCTAATTTTAAATAAAATATTTATAATATCAGCGTTTGCTCCGTGAGTTAAAAAATGCTAAAATATAAGGGAGATTTTTAATAAGATTTCCCTTTTTATTATATTTTATGAAGACAAAAATCATTATTTTAGCGGCCGGCAAAGGTACGCGTATGGGTTCAGAGTTGCCTAAGGCATTAGTCCCTTTGCAGGGTAAAGCAATGATTAGTCACTTGATCGAATCAGTTGTAGCGTCCGCCGTTGATGAATGTCCAGTGGTAGTAGTGTCTCCTGATAATAAAGAAATAATTAGCCAAACCTTGTCGAGATATAATTGTGATTATGCTATTCAGGAGCAGCAATTAGGCAGTGGCCATGCCGTTGCTTGTGCTCGTAATTATATTCCCGCTGACACTGACAATGTGATTGTTTTGTATTGCGATCATCCTTTTGTCACCGCTGATTCAATTAGTAAATTTGGATTATTTAACACCGAAGCAGTTACAATTATGCCTACGGAATTGGGAGACTATAATGATTGGCATCAAAATTTTTTTCACTGGGGAAGAATTGTTAGAGATAAAAATAATGAAGTTGAAAAAATTGTTGAATTTAAGGACTCCTCCGCTGAAGAGATTAATATCACTGAAGTTAACCCCGGTTTTATGTGTTTTAATAATCAGTGGCTTTGGAAAAATATTGATAAGCTTAGTAATGATAACGGTCCAAAAGAATATTATTTAACCGCTTTAGTAGAAATAGCTTTTAAGCAGGGATATAAGGTTGGGACAATAAATATTGAGCCACAAGAAGCCATGGGTATTAATAGTCGTGAAGAATTAGCTATTGCCGAAAGCTTGATTAATCAATAATTTTTGAATTGATATTAAAATATTTAGATATATCTTATGTTCAAAACAATTTCTCAAATAGTTATCTTGATTGTTTTTTTATTTTTAACTATTTTTGTGACGGTTTGGTTTGATGATACCGGAGGCAAAGAAGAGAACATTGATAGTCGGCAGTCATTGTCATGGCTAACAGAATCAGTGAAGATTACTGGATCTGTTCTTGCTATATTTTTACCTCATGAAAGTGATGTGAAAATTAATTCAAATAATTTTGATGTTTCTATTAGTGAATATATTGATGATGCTTCTTCATCGATGAATGATGTAGCTGGTATGTATAATAATGTTAGTGACTCAGCTTCAGATTTTATAAATTCTCCTACTGAAGATAATGAATTTCGAGAATTTGTTGGCAGTATAATGCAAAAAGCTCCTGGCTATTATTTGGATATGAAAATGTATAACAACGCTTGGAAGAATTTCTGGTCTTTTTATTGGCTAGAATTTAATAAAAATAATAGCGAATAGGGTATTTATCTGTTATAAATAAAGGAAATATTGTATAATAGCAAAGCTTGATAAGTGCAGTTTAATTTCTGTTTAAATTCAATTTAAGCTCACTGTGCTAAATTAAATTTATTAATATTAATGGACACTGAAAAACGGTTATATTTAAATCCGTTTGGTGTAATATCTATGACTAAAGAAAAAAAGACTAAGCCTGTTGCTGAAGCGGCAAATACTAGTGCGGAAAATCACGACAAAAGAGTTGAGGCGGCCGCTAATGCGATTGAGCAAATAAAAACAAAATTTGGAGAGGGTTCAATTATGAGATTTGGTGACGTGCGTAAAACTAATGTTGATGCTATTTCAACCGGTTGTTTATCTCTTGATGTTGCCTTTGGTATCGGTGGTGTTCCTCGAGGTCGTATTATTGAAATCTATGGTCCAGAATCTTCTGGTAAAACAACTTTAGCTCAACACATTGTGGCTGAAGTGCAAAAAACTGGTGGTATTGCTGCTTTTGTTGACGCTGAACATGCGCTTGACCCTGATTACGCAACTAAGATCGGAGTTAATATTAATGATTTATTAATTTCACAGCCAGATTCTGGTGAGCAGGCTTTAGAAATAGTGGAAACCTTAGTGAGATCTAATGCAGTCGATGTTATTGTGATTGACAGTGTTGCTGCGCTTGTCCCTCAGAAAGAAATTGAAGGTGATATGGGAGATCAGCATATGGGCTTACAGGCTCGTTTGATGAGTCAAGCCTTACGTAAATTAACTGGTATTGTTTCCAAAACAAAAACTAGTGTTATTTTTATTAATCAAATTAGACATAAGATTGGCGTTTTCTTTGGTAATCCTGAAACTACTTCAGGCGGCAATGCTTTAAAATTCTATTGTTCTGTTAGAGTTGAAATTAGAAGAGCCGCTCAAATTAAACAAGCTGAGAATGTTATTGGTAATAGAGTTAAGGTTAAGATCGTAAAAAATAAAGTAGCCGCTCCTTTTAAAGCATGTGAGTTTGATATTATGTATAATGAAGGCATTTCAGTAGCTGGCGATTTGTTAGATACTGGTGCTGAGTATGGTGTAGTGAAGAAGAGCGGCAATTCTTATACATTTGGCGAGGTTAAATTAGGTGTTGGTCGTGAAGCTGCTAAGAAAACAATTAAACATGATAAGAAATTGTTAGCGGAAATACGTAAAGCTATTTTAACCGAAATTAAGAGTAAGGAAATTGAAGTTCAAGAAAGTAATAAATAATTATTTATATTTATCAGCAACAGGCGTCTAATAAGACGCCTGTTATTTGTCCTATGACTTATGTTTTATCAATTGGGGGATCATTAATTGTGCCACCAACTGGGATTGATACAGTATTTTTAAAATCATTGCGTAAATTTGTGCTGACTCGCTATGACAAGGGGGACCGTTTAATTATTGTTACTGGCGGTGGCTCAGTCGCAAGGCAATATGTTAAGGCGTCAGCGGCCATAGAGAAGGTCCCAGAGGATGATCAGGATTGGCTCGGTATTCACGCAACGCGCTTAAACGCTCATTTAGTGAGAACAATTTTAAGAGATCTTGCTCATCCCGAAATAGTCACCAATCCAGATAAGGCAATGAAAGTAAAAAGTCGTGTTTTAGTGGCAGGTGGTTATCGTCCTGGATGGTCAACAGATTATGTAGCGGTTTTACTGGCCAAGAAATATAAAGCCAGGACACTTATAAACCTATCAAATATTGATTATGTTTATGAGTCTGACCCTCGTCTATTTCCTCAAGCTAAAGCGATTAAAGATATTGATTGGCATGATTTTCGGGAAATTGTTGGTGATGAGTGGCATCCAGGGTTAAACGCTCCATTTGATCCAATTGCTTCTAAACTGGCTCAGGAATTAAAGTTAAATGTGGCGGTTTTAAACGGTAATAAAATGAATAATGTCCATAAATTTTTAGATAAGCAAAAATATCAAGGAACGATTATTCATCCTTAGTTAATAATTTGATATTAAAAAAGCTAGCTGTTAAGAGAGCTAGCTTTTTTGTATGTCTATTGTCTATTTTTTATTTGTTTCTGGAGGCGTTTAAATATTTCTTCAATTGATCCTTGTCCGTCAATACTGATTAGGCGGTTTTTGTTAGCATAGAAATTAAGTAAGGGCTGTGTTTGTTTAGTGTAGACTTGTAGTCTATTGGCAATAGTTACGTCGTTATCATCAGCGCGTCCAGATTCCTGGCTACGCAATTTTAATCTATTTATTAATTCCTCATCACTTACTTCTAAATTTAATACTAAGGGAATATTTTCTGCGGTAAAAAGTTTGTCTAATTGTTTAGCTTGTTGAATTGTGCGTGGGTATCCATCAAAAATAAAACCGGCAACTTGGCCGTTTTTATTTATTTCATTTTTGATTATTTCGTCAACAATATTATTACTCACTAAGTCACCATTTGCCATCACTGCTTGGACCTCTATACCAATTTTGGTTTGATTAGCAACTTCTTTTCGCAACAGTGCCCCGGTTGAAAGGTGCATTAAATCATAGCTCTCAGAAATTTTTTGAGCTTGCGTGCCTTTACCCGCCCCTGGCGGACCAAATATAATAATATTAAACATAATTATTGAAACAATGAACTATGAACAGGTGCGTCCAGAGGGATTCGAACCCACGACCGTCTCCTTAAGAGGGAGCTGCTCTACCAGCTGAGCTATAGACGCGTTTTTATTATTTAATGATTAATAAATTTTTGAATTATAATGTGTGGCTGGGGAGGGGCTCGAACCCTCGACCTTAGCGTTATGAGTGCTACGCTCTAACCAGCTGAGCTACCCAGCCATAATATTCGGTCGTTATTCCGACTAAGAGAAAATAAGCGCTCCAGCTGTCAATAATTTAAATAGATACAGGTCTATTATATTTATCAAATACAGAAGAGTCAATACCTATATTGTCTGATGAAAAAATGATTTAAATGAGTGCTCCGGAGAGGACTCGAACCTCTAACCTTGTGGTCCGAAGCCACACACTCTATCCAATTGAGCTACCGGAGCAATATCGTGGCGCCTTTAAAATATAGATAAATTTTAAAAGGCATAAGGCTTGCCCAAAAATAAATATGAGCAAGCCCCTATTTTTAATATTTGATTGTTTAGCGCTTACCCTTTAAAGCCTGTTTGAGGTTGTAGCCAGTTTTGAATTTAGCTACCTTAACGGCTGGAATAGTAATGCGTTCTTTTGGATTCTGAGGGTTAACACCGCCTCGAGAATAGCGAACACGAGAAAGGAAAGTACCGAAGCCAGTGATGGTGACTTCGCGGTCATTCTTAAGCTCGTCAATAATGGTGTCAGTTAAAACATCCAACATCTTTTCGGCTTGTTTTTTGTTTAGACCTTCCACTTCGCGGTGGAGTTTGTCGATAAGTTGCGCTTTGTTCATATATTTGGCGTCCAACCCTTAAGCGAGTTGAAGGACGTTAATTATAATTAGCGAGCATATTCTGTTACCCTAGTTTCACGGATAACATTAATTTTAATCTCTCCTGGATATTTTAGCTCAGTTTCTATCTTTTTGGCAATATCTCTAGCTAAATTATGAGCCTTTAAATCATCAATCATTTCTGGTTTAACAAAGACACGAACCTCTCTCCCAGCTTGAATGGCGTATGATTTTTCAATGCCGTCAAAACTAGTGGCAATTTTTTCCAATTCTTCTAAACGTTGAATGTAATTTTCTTGGCTATCACTACGAGCACCAGGGCGAGCTGAGGAAATAGCATCAGCAACTTTAACAATAACAGCGATTAAGGTTGAAGGTTGGTCATCGTGATGAGTGGCAATTGGAGCAATAATTTCTTCGGATAAATTAAATTTCTTGGCGATATCACGTCCGATTTCAGTGTGATTTCCTTGAATTTCGTGATCAACTGCTTTTCCGATATCATGGAGAAGTCCACCTTTCTTGGCTAGAGTAACATCAGCATCAAGTTCTTCGGCTAGCATAGCAGCCAGATGAGCAACTTCGATAGAGTGGCTTAAAACATTTTGACCGTAGCTAGTGCGGTATTTTAAACGACCAAGAATCTGTACTAATTTAGGATCAAAGCCAGTAACACCAACTTCATACATTGCTTCTTCTCCAGCTTTTTTGATATCAACGGCCAATTCTTTTTTAGCCATTTCAACCGCATCTTCAATTTTGGTGGGATGAATACGTCCGTCTTTAATTAAATAATCAAGAGTTTTTTTAGCGATATGACGGCGAATTAGAGAAAATCCAGAAACAGTAATAGCATTTGGAGTATCGTCAACGATAATTTCTACCCCAGTCATTTGTTCAATAGCTTTAATATTGCGTCCTTCACGACCAATAATTCTTCCTTTCATTTCATCGTTTGGTAAATCAATCGTGGTAGTGGTTAGTTCAACGGTGTAGGATGAAACCATTCTTTGCATGGCCAGCGCCATAATACTCTTGGATTTTTCTTGTAATTGATCGTTGCTTTCGTCTTCAAGTTTGTGAATTCTTACCATTAAATCCTCGGCAGATTTTTCTTCGACTTTCTTTAATAGTAATTCTTTGGCTTCATCTTCGCTTAGATTGGCCACTTCTTCTAGTTTCTGTAATTGCTCTTGCTGAATACCTTTAATTCTTTCTTTAATGTCTTGGACCTCAGTTACTTTGTCGTATAATTTTTGTTGTTTTTCTTGAAGATCAAGTAATTTTTGAGAGAAAGAAGTTTCTCTCTGTTCGAGTCGATGTTGGAGATCGTTAATCTCTTTGCGACGTTGACTTTCTTCTTTTTTGGCTTCATCAAGGATTTTAAGAGCCTTATCTTGAGCTTTAAGTAAAAGCTCTTTTTCTTTAGTTTTTGCCTCATTAAGAATCTTTTCAGCCTTATTCTGGGCGTTATCAGCTTGTCGACTGGCTTTTTTCTGTTGAAACCAGGCGCCGATAAAAAATGCAAGCACTGCCACAATTAGGGCAATAATATATTCCATAAAATACGAACCGAAATCGAGAGAGCGGGGGATCTAAATAAAAATTTTTTCCTTATATTAAGGTTTTTTTGCTAATAAATAGTAATTTGGTTGCTGAACTTAGAAACATGGAATCTGAGAGTTAATATAAGATAAAAATTAAACAGTAAAGCGGTTTTTTGCTAACTTAGAAGACTGCTAGTAACCGCGCTAATCTTGAGTTTCGGTTAATTAATTAATTGCTAAGTAATATTATAATTATATTAGCAAGGAATTTTATCTTTGTAAAGTCGTTTTTAGCTTATTTTTAGCCTTATTTTTGTTGACTAAATCAAAAAAATAACGTAATATTAAAAAACAATTAATATACACAAACGCTAGAAATACTAGCGAAATTAAATTTTTCTATGAATATTACAGAATTAGCTCGCATATTACGCATATCTCCTCAAGAATTACGCGATTTGCTGCCTGAATTAGGCTTCGCTATTGGTCAAAAGGCGATTAAAGTTGATAATAATACCGCTAAAAAAATTATTAGAAATTGGCCCAGCTTTAGACGTCAATGGGAACAACGTAAAGCGGCTGAAAGAGCAAAAAAACAGGATGAAGAGATATTGCCTAAAGAAAAGAGAACTATCAAGATTCCGGCAGTTATTACTGTTCGAGCCTTGGCCGAAGTTTCTCAGATTCCAGTCAATCGTATTTTAACTGAATTAATTAAAAATGGTGTTTTTGCTTCTATTAATGAGAAGATTGATTTTGACGCTGCTTCTATTATTGGTAGTGATTTAAATTTGGATGTGCAACTATTAGAAGAAGACACTGAAGCGGCCGAAGAAGCTGAAGAAAAAAAATTACAAGATATCCTTAATTTAGAAAAGCCAGAAGACATGGAAGTGCGCCCACCAGTTATTGTGGTGATGGGTCACGTTGATCATGGCAAAACTAAATTACTTGATTCAATTCGTTTAACTAATGTTATCAGTGGTGAAGCTGGAGGTATTACTCAACATATCGGAGCTTATCAGGTTACTCGTAGTGATAGAGCTTTAACTTTTATTGATACTCCTGGTCATGAAGCTTTTACGGCCATGCGTAGTCGTGGGGCTAAGGTAGCTGATATTGCGATTTTAGTAGTAGCAGCTGATGATGGCGTTAAGCCACAGACAGTTGAGGCTTTTCGTATTATTGAAGCAGCTAAACTGCCATTTTTAGTGGCAATTAATAAAATTGATAAACCAGAAGCTGATGTTACCAGAACAATGCAGGATTTAGCTAATAAATTAAACATTACACCTGAAGATTGGGGAGGTAAAACAATTTGTGTGCCTATTTCTGCTAAAGAAGGGACTGGGATTGAAGAGTTACTAGATATGGTACTATTAACGGCTGATGCTGCCTTAGGAGACACTTTGCGCGCTAACCCAGACGCGGAAGCAGCTGGTACTGTTGTTGAATCAAATATGGACAAAGCAGCTGGACCAGTAGCAACGCTGTTAGTGCAAAATGGAACTTTACACGTAGGCGATCAGCTTTGTTTTGAAGATGTTATTTACGGAAAAGTTAAATCTTTAAAAAATCATTTAGGTGAAAATATTAAAGCAGCGGGATTATCAGTGCCAGTGAAGATTTTGGGGTTGAAAATTTCTCCATCTGTTGGAGATATTCTTTATGTTGGTGAAGGTAAAAAGGTGAAGATGCGTAAAATAAAGAGCGCAGATGTTAAGAAGGAGAAAATTATGTCCATCGCTCAACAGGACAATGCTGATGACAATACTCCGAAATTGAATATTATTATTAAAAGTGACTTTTTGGGCTCCGCTGAGGCAATTGAAGAATCATTAATGAAGATAAATACGGAGATTGTTAAAGTTAAGATTATTTCTAAGGGTCTTGGTAATGTAACTGAAGGAGATGTTAAGAGAGCTGAAGATTCAAGTGCTCAAATAATTTGTTTTAATACAAAAATGTCTCCAGCCGTTGAAAATGTAGCTCGCAATCAAAATATTGAAGTTAAATCATTCTCGATTATTTATGATTTAATTAAATATGTTAAAGAAGAGATGCAAAAGATGGTGCCAATTGAAGTAACGAGAGTTGATTTAGGAAAACTTAAAGTTTTGGCTATTTTCCGAACAGAGAAGCAACAGCAGATTATTGGCGGTAAAGTTATAAGCGGTAAACCAGAAAATAATGTGACTGCTAATGTTTGGCGAGGAGAAGACTTTGTTACTACTGGCTTAATAACAAGTTTACAGTCAGCTAAGCAAGAAGTTAAGTTTGTGGAAGAAGGGGAGGAGTGTGGACTCAGATTTGAAGGTGAGCCAGTTATTTTAGAAGGGGATGTCCTTGAATTCTATCGCGAAGATAAAAAAATAAAACAAATTTAATATGTCTAAGGTTGATCAGTTGAACGAATTATTACATCGGGAATTGGCAATAGCAATTAACAAGGAGCTAGAACTTCCTGAAGTTTTTGTGACTGTAACTTACGTTTCTTGCACACCAGATTTACAGTACGCAAAAGTTATTGTTTCGGTTCTTCCTGATAAAATGGCAGGCACCGCTTTAAAAAAATTGAAAGCTAGTTCGGGCAAAATTGTTTCTGGCATTACCAAGAGAACACGTTTACGTAAAGTGCCACGCTTATTGTGGGAATTTGATCCGACTGAAAGAAAAGCTGCTGTATTAGAAGATGTTTTTCTTAAGCTTGATGATGAAGACGAAGAAGATATTACTTTTGATAATAAATAAATCTTTTTTGTATAAACCCCGTGGTCGTTAGGATTTACGGGGTTTTTGTTTTTTATGATACTTTGACATTTATCATATTTATCGCTAGAATAAATGGTTATGTCTATGCAAGTAAAATTAATTGAAGCCTATCAAATGATGCGCTTGGCCAAGCGTATTTTAATAATTGCTCATCTTCGCCCCGATGGAGATGCCTTGTCTTCAGTGGCAGCTATTTCTCTTATTGCTAAAGATTTAGGCAAAGATACTGCTTGTTACTGCAAGGATAAAAATCAGGATTTATTTAACTATCTCCCTGGTTTCTCTGAGATTGAATCTGATTGGAATAAATTAAAATCTGAACAAGGAGTCAGTCATAATTTAATGGAAAAATTTGATTTAATTATTGTTAATGATTGTGGCTCCTTAGCCCGTACAGCTTTAGTAGAAGAAATAAAGGAATATAAAAGTCAAGGTGGTAAAATTATTGAGTTTGATCATCATCCGCGTATTGATAAATATGCTAGTTTGGAAATACGCTATCCAGAGCTGTCTTCTACTTCGGAATTAATTTATCGTTTTATTATGGTTAATAAGATTAAGTTAAGCAGAGAATTGGCTGACTGCGTTCTTACGGGCATTCTTACTGATACTGGTAATCTTTTATATCCTTCGGCCAGTGACGACACCTTAAAGGCTGTTGCTGCTGCTATGACCGCTGGCGCTCATTATAGTAAAATTGTTAGTTACACCTTAAAAAATAAAGACATGTCTGTAGTAAAAATGTGGGGAATAGCTTTAGAGCGTTTAAAAATAAATCGACGTTATCAAGTAGCGACTTCGGTTATTACTCGTCAGGATATTCAAGAAATTTTAGGTAATGACAGGTTAGATGGTGCGGCTGAGAGTGATTTATTTAGTGGTCTAGCCGGGTTTTTAAGTAATTTGGCTGGAGCCAAGGCAATTGTTCTGATTTATGAAGATGCTAACGGTTTGATTAAGGGTAGTTTACGCAGTACTCCTAATGGATTTATGGTTGATAAATTAGCACGAGCGTTAGGTGGTGGCGGACATGAGCGAGCAGCTGGTTTTAGCTTTCCAGGGCATTTAGAAAAAAGAGAAAATCATTGGATGATAATAAGTTAATCAATATAAATTGTTATTTAAAAATAGAAAATCATGGAAAGAAAAACAAATTGGTTTATTGAGCCATTAAATGCTTTTACCAATGAAGTTATTGCTAAAGAATTAGCTAAGACTGCAGACGTTACTGAAAATGTTCAATTAAAAATTAGTGACGGCTCTTTTCATTCGGTCTTTCAGGTGCCAGCTTATAGCACTATTGCTAAATTTAAAGCTGGATCGGCTAAGTTTAATCTTAAATTTAAAGTGTATTGTAGTAGTAGTAAAAATGCACAAGTAAGATTATGGAAATTTTAAAAAAAGACTCCATTATGGAGTCTTTTCTTTTACTTTTTGATCTTTTGTTTTTTTTCTCGCCATTCTTTAATTTTGGCATGGTTTCCTTCTAGCAACACTTTAGGAACAGAATATTTTTTACCATTAGCCTCAAAGACGGCTGGACGAGTGTATTGAGGATATTCTAAAACATCAACCTGAGAATGAGATTCATCTTCAATACTGGCGCTATTACCAAGAACTCCTGGCAATAGACGAGTTATTGAATCAATCATAATCATGGCTGGTAATTCTCCTCCGGTTAAAACGTAGTCACCAATAGAGATTTCCTCGTCAATGAATTTTTTTATTCTCGCATCAACGCCTTCGTAGCGCCCACAGACAAAAACTATTTCTTCTAGCTGGCTATATTGTCGCGCCATTTTTTGGTTCCAGGTTTTACCGCTAGCGGAAAGCAAAATTATCTTTCTTTTTTTAGGAGTAGCTTTACTTTTTTTATTTATGTCTTTAAGGGCTTGGTAAAGTGGTTCTATTTTAATGAGCATACCGGCGCCGCCGCCATAGGGAGTATCATCAACCGTTCGGTGGCGGTCGTAGGTCCATTTGCGTAAATCAAATTTTTCTAAGCTGATAATTTTTTTATTCAGGGCACGCTTAATAATGCTATCATTAAGATAGGAATCAAGAATATTGGGAAAAATGCTTAATAATTTAAATTTCATATGTTCATATTTTATAACAAAAAAGCCAGATTGGGAAATCTGGCTTTTTTATAGCTTTTAAAATCAATTAGATTTTTAAGTCATCCAAAGCAGATGTATCAACATCTCCTAAGTCTGAACTTGAAGCACTTCCTTCGCTAGGACGTGGAGTGCGACGAGCACCACCTTCTGGATCAAAAATTTTCAAGTTAACGCGTGAGTTATTTTTAGCACCAACAATCTTTAATAAAGTGCGGATTGCCTGTGCAGTTTGACCTTTGCGTCCAATAACATAACCCATATCAGCTGGGTTAATCTTTAGAGTTAAAAGAACTCCCATTTCATCAACGGTCCGTTCGACATTTACGTCATCAGGGTTGCTGACGATGTTTTTTACAATCATCTCGAGAAACTGTTTGTCTGCTTCCATATTTGTTGTTCCGGGCCCTCAAATTAGTTGAATTAATATTCATCAAATTTGAAAGATCCTAGACTTAATTATATTGTCCCGTTTACACGGGATTTATACTCATATTATAATTCTTTTTTGTCTTTGTCAATTTACTCTTTTGCTTCAGTTACAGCCTCTTCGCTTACTTCTGCAGCGGGAGTAGTTTCAGCTTCAGCCTCTTCTTTTGCCTCTTCATTTTTTACCTCAGGAGCGGGAGCGACTTCTTCTTTGCTAGCAGCTGCTTTTTTGTCAGCTTTTGATTTAGCTTGAGCAGCGCGCTTTTCATTGACTTTACCAACCTTTGAAGCTTTAACTTTCTTACCTTCAATAATACCTTTTCCTACTAATAAGTTATTAATAGTTTGAGTCATGCCGGCCCCTTTACTTAGCCAGTGCTTAACACGATCAGTCTTAACTTGTAAATCTTTAGAATAAGGATTGTATGAACCTAAAATTTCTAAAGCCCTTCCGTAAGGATCACGACCCTTTTCAGAGATAATAAGACGAAAAACTTTTTTGTTTGTTTTACCGATTTTTGATAGTTTAATCATTAACATATGCTCTTTTTTATTGGGATGTACCCGAAATTTATTAATCAAGCGTATAACACTTTTCTTTTACTTTATTGACAAATATTAGCTTAAGGCTATGAAAAAGTCAAGTTAGAAACGAGGTTTCCTGGGGGCGCTATTATTGTGTTGAGGGCGACCGTTCCCAGGACGACTAAAGCTATTTCCGGCTGATTTTCCTTTTTCATCTTTCCACATAGCTTCGTTTTCATTTAAACCCTTCATACTGAGATTAATTCTACCTTGATCATCAATTTCTTTGATTTTAACAGTAACAATATCACCAACAGTTAGAAAATCACTAGGCTTTTCTACACGATAAGGAGCTAATTCACTGACGTGAACCATGCCGTCTTGACTAGCATTCAATTCTACGAAAGCTCCGAAGTCTAAAATTCTAACTACTTTGCCTTTTAAGATTTCGCCAGCTTCAAAGACATGAACAATTTCTTTTACTTGTCTGACTGCTTCTTGAACTTTTAGAGGCTCAACACCGCAAATCATGACTAAGCCGTCGTCATCAATATCGATACTCACACCAGTTTCTTCAATAATCTTGTTAATAATCTTTCCGCCGGGACCAATAATTGCACCAATTTTTTCAGTATCAACATGGAAGCTTACAATTCTAGGGGCATATGGCGAAAGTTCAGCTCTAGGACTAGGAATAGTGTCAGTAATAACTTTAAGGATATTATTTAAAGCTTCGCGTCCTTGTTTGAAAGTTTGGCTAATAATTTCAGGCATTAAACCTTCGGTTTTAGTATCTAATTGAATAGCAGTAATACCCGCGGATGTGCCGGTAATCTTAAAGTCCATACCCCCATTACCATCTTCTAAATCTTGAATATCGGTTAAGACCTTCCATTTACTCATATCAGGGTACGAGGCTAAGCCCATAGCAATTCCCACCACTGGGCGCTTGATTGGCACACCAGCATCCATTAAAGCTAAAGTGGAAGCACAAGTAGAAGCCATAGAGGAGGAACCATTTGAGCCTAAAGTTTCGCTAACCACGCGAACGGTATAAGGGAATTCTTCTTTAGTTGGAATCATTGGTATTAAAGCTTTTTCGGCTAAAGCGCCGTGGCCGATTTCTCGGCGACCAGTGCCACGTAAAGGAGAGGCTTCACCAACAGAATATGGCGGGAAGTTATAATGGTGCATATAACGCTTTTTGCTTACACCCTCAATACCTTCTAGGGATTGCTCCATACCAGGAGCACCTAAAGTTACAATAGACATGACCTGAGTTTCGCCACGTGAGAATAGAGAGGTACCATGATCGCGTGGGATTAAAGCAACCTCAGCCTTTAATTCTCTAATTTCATTAATAGCACGTCCGTCAACACGACGATCATTTTCTAAAATAGCTTTGGTAATTTCCTCATCAATCATTTTTTCAACTAATGATTTAATTACGTAATCACGTCTATCAGCACTTACATTCTGAGCAAATAAATAAGCATCAAGTTGTTCTTTAATTGCAGTAACAGCAGCCTTGCGCTCTCCTTTGCTGTAGTATTCTTTATTAAATAAAATTTTACTAATATTTTCTTTTAACCAAGCTTCACCACTTTTTAGTAATTCTGTTTTCTCGGCTTCATTCTTTAAATCTTCCTCACTTTTGAGAACTTGTTTTTCATGAGCAACTTTTGGAGTAACTTCTTTTTGTAATTTCTTGATTAAGTCAATGGCAGGCTGCATTTTTTCTTGTCCGGCAATAATAGCTTCATACATTATATCCTCAGAAATTTCATTGGCATCAGCTTCAATCATAATGGATTTACTGCTGGTGCCAGCAACAATCAAATCAAGACTGCTGTTGGTTAATTCGGAATAAGTTGGATTAAATATAAATTTATCCGCAACTCGTCCAACTCTAATACCACCAATTGGGCCATTCCAACCGATACCGGCAATTGATAAGGCGGCAGAAGCAGCTACTAGAGAAACAATATCATGATCATTTTCTTGGTCAACGGCTAAAACGGTAACGATAACCTGAACATCGCGACGATCTTCTTGATTAAATAAAGGACGAATAGATCGGTCAATCATGCGTCCGGTTAAAACAGACTCGTCGGTTGGACGCCCTTCACGTTTAACCCAGCGAGAACCTTTAATGATGCCAGCGGCATAAAGTTTTTCTTGAAACTCCACCATTAAAGGGAAGAAATCAATCCCTCCGCGGGCTGTTTTGTTTTGCACAACTGTAGCCATAACTACAGTTTCGCCGTATTGAACGACGACGGCAGCATCAGCCTGTAGGGCTAATTTGCCGGTTTTCATAATGAGTTGGCGGCCAAGCCAATCACAACTTACAATTTTTTCCATAACTAATTATGCGCCTGACCTTTAAATTACAGAACTGTAATATTTTCGCAAAGACAATCAAGATGATTATATTCGAAGGGTATACAGCACTATCTATTTAAAGGCCAAAACTTTAATTTATTAATTTGTATTTTAACGACCAAGAAGATATTTACGATCTGAACCTAGATCAGTGAAATCATCAACCTCTTCAATTAGTCGTGATGAACAAGTTTTTCTAAACGCCATTACTTCTACTAAACAGCCTTTGTTATTTTGTAGGTAAGAAACTAATGGTAAATAATCACCATCTCCGGAAACAATAATAATAACGTCTAGTTTATCGGCTAGTTTAATAGCGTCAATGGCAATCCCAACATCCCAGTCAGCTTTTTTAGCTCCTCCAGCAAAAATTTGCAAGTCTTTCATACGCACTTCAAACCCTTGCTGGCTTAGAGCTTCAAAAAAGGCGGTCTCTTCTTCGCTTTCTGAGTGTATAACATAAGCAGTGGCCCGAATTAATTTTCGGTCAGCCACTGCTTTAGTTAAAATTTCTTTAAAGTTAACGCGTCTGCTATATAGATTTTTAGCAGAGTGATACATATTTGCAACATCGACAAGGATGCCAACGCGTTGTTCTTTATGTTTTATCATTTGATTTATTTTTTGTCTTCAGCTTCTTTTGGATCAACTTCTAAAGTTTCGTCCTCGTCTTCACTGGCAACAATATATTTCTTTTCTTTAGCTTTTTCTTCGTCTTCTTCGGCTTGAAGTTTTTGAGCAATTCGGAGCTTTAACTTTTCAGCTAATTCTTTGAATTGATCGCTATTTTCCTTTTGTAAATATTTGAGAAGTTTGCGACGTTCACTGACTTTTTTTAATAAACCGCGGCGAGAAGAATAGTCATGCTTGTGTTGTTTTAAATGCTCGGTTAATTGTTTAATTTCTTCGGTTAAAATAGCAATTTGAACTTGAGGTGAGCCGGTGTCAGTATCATGAACGCGATATTTTTTAATTACTTTCTCTTTAGTTTTTTTATCTAACATAAATTTTTCGCTTTTTCCGAGAAAGGGGACTTTCACCCGTCTCCCAGAAGAAGTGTTGTTTAAAATTATTTAAGTGAGTTTATTTTTTTGGCTAAACGTGATTTCTTACGATTGGCTGCTTGTTTTTTGATTACACCTTTCTTGGCAGCCTTATCTACTGCTTTCATAATTAAAGCTAAGTCTTCTTTAACACTCTTATCTTCAGCTAAAACTTTCTTTAAACTTTTTTTAACTGTAGTTTTCATCACATTTTTTACTTTAACATTGGCGGCTTCTCTTTTTACGCTCTTACGTAATTCTTTTTGCGCCGATTTCTTATTTGGCATACTAAGTTTTGATAAATTAGGTAAATTATTAAAAGTAATCCTATGTTAGCACAAAACTAAATAAAAATCAAGGCCTAAGCCTCTTTAGTAATGAAAATTTTTTTATTTAAAATTGGCTAAATTAAGATAATGCCGGAGCATTGGGACCCGTCTTGCAAAACGGCTTCGTGTCGTTCGCCATGTTCTATGACGCTCGCCACGTTTTACGTGGTCGGGGTACTGGGACTTGAACCCAGAATCTCCTGCTCCCAAAGCAGGCGCCCTAGCCAATTAGGCCATACCCCGAAATCTTTTTTCCTTGTAGTAAAAAGGCTATAAAGCTATAAATAAATTTATCTAGCACTTCTTTATAACTTTATAGCCTTTTTACCAATTGTGCCTCGGGTCAGAATCGAACTGACGACACAAGGATTTTCAGTCCTTTGCTCTACCACTGAGCTACCGAGGCCTGAATCTGAAAACAAGTTGCGGGAGTCGGATTCGAACCGACGACCTCCAGGTTATGGGCCTGGCGAGCTGCCAACTGCTCTATCCCGCTATAATTTAATTGTGAAAAGAGGTGTGGGCAATGGAGGATTCGAACCTCCGACCTCAACATTATCAGTGTTGCGCTCTAACCAACTGAGCTAATTGCCCTTTATTTTAGGAAAATAACAATAAAAAATCAGTTTCTGGCAACTTCTTGCTAAAATATAACAGAAGGAGAATAAAAAAGCAAGAGCTGTTTATGGCTATTTTTACAGTAGTCCAGCGATAAGAGCATAAAGCTCACTTTTGATATCAACTTGTCCCTTTTTTTGACGAAAATCAAGCTCTAATAATTGTTCCCAAAGATTGCTTAGCTCATCTAAGGAAAACTTATTACTTTGACTTAAGCCTTTTTTTACCACAAAAGGATGTAGCTTAAGTTTACTGGCAATCATTGACTCACTAACATTACCTTGATTTTGAATAACTTTTATTTCCAGCATTATTTTAAATTGACGCAGGAACATGGCTAGAATATATTCGGCACTAAGACCAGCAGCAAACTGTTCTTCTAGTAGTTGCAGAGACGTCTTTATATTCTTTGAGCCTAAGGCATCGGTAAGGGCAAAAATATTATCATCAATTTCATTTTTCACTAATTCTTCCACTAAATTTTTACTAATAATTTTATCTCCAGTGGCCGCGGTTAATTTAGCAATCTCATTATTTAGTTGCCATAAATCATTGCCGGTACGTGTACATAAAAGATTTAAGGCAGATATTTCAATTTTACTTTTTCGTTCTTGAATTTCTTTTTGGGCAAAGGCAATTACTTGAGCAGGATTTAAAGCTTTAAACTCTTGGACAAAGGGTTGTTTTTTTAACCAGTTGTTTAGTTTTTTAGCTTCAGCTTTTAGCTTGCTGGCAACAATATCCTCCTCGTTAAAAACGATGGCATTATCATCGGCACCAGCATTTTTAGCACAAACACTTAGTAGTAGAGTAAAGACGGCCTCGTTTTTGTTGGCAAAAATATTTTCAATGACAATCATTCTTTTTTTAGTAAACAAAGAGCCGCTGCTAATTTTTTCTTGTAATTCTTGAGGATTAGTCTTGCTGTCATCAAGCACAATTAAGCTCTGTCCTAAAGCATCAACCGCCGACATAAAGCGTTCTTTTAACTCATTTAGTTTTTGTCGACGACGAAAAGAATCGCTGCCGTAGAGAAAAAATATCATAAAGAAACAATTTGCCAATTATTTATTTTTTCACCTAAAAATTTCTCTCCTAAGAGGATAAAATTTTCTGGTCGATCGGTCAAAAAGAAATGTCTTTCTCCTAATTTTTTATCAGAACACTTAAACTCTGGATGTCTATCTAGATATGCGTTTAAACTGTAAGCCACAATTAATCCTGGATCAGAAACATCGCAATTTTTTCCCATGATACGACGGACATCATTTAGTAAAAATGGATAATGAGTACAACCAAGAATCAGAGTGTCTACATTTTCTTTTTTAAGCGGCGATAGATATTTTTTTAAAATTTTATTTGTCACATCTTTTCCGGCCATTCCCTCTTCAATTAAAGGTACTAGTAAAGGTGCGCTATTCTGATAAATTTTGCTTTTTGAATTTAATTTTTTTATTTCTTGTTCGTAAACATTGGAAGAAATAGTGGCGCGTGTGCCAATAACTCCCACTTTTTTATGAGTACTAGCTTTTTCAGCCAAAGAAATAATAACCCCAAGAATACGCCTGTCCGGATATTTATTTGGTAGATAATCTTGTTGTAAACGACGGAGTGCTTGAGCAGAGGCGGTGTTACAGGCTAATACTATTAATTGACACCCCTGATCAAATAAAAAATCTACAGCCTCTTTGGCGTAGCGATAAATTACTTCTTTGGAATGACCGCCATAAGGCAGACGGGCAGTGTCTCCTAAATAGTAATAATTATATTGTGGCAGTTCTTTAAGGAAATGTTTTAAGACAGTTAAACCTCCTAAACCAGAATCAAAGACGCCGATGTTAATTTTTTTATTTTTTAACATAATATTGGAATTGATCTCCTCTTTCTTTATAATTTTTAAAAATACCAAAACTTGCACAAGCAGTAGAAAGAATAACAACATCTCCTTTTTTTGTATTTTTTTTGGCTATCATAACAGCTGTTTTCATATCTTGCGCCATAAATATATGGCTTTTAGAGAATTTCGTTTTTTGTATTTCTTGTAGTAGTCTAGGTGTGGCCTCACCTGGTAAGAGGATTAATGTTTTTACTTTTTTAGCAATAGTGGTGGCTAATTTTTTAAAATTAGCTCCTTTGTCAGCCCCACCTGCTATTTGAATAATAGGTTCATTAAAAGATTCTAAGTCTAAAACGGTACTTTCAGGAGTGGTGGAAAAACTATTATCAAAATATTTTACCCCGTTTTTATTTGCTACTAATTCTAAGCGATGTTCAAGGTTATGAAAGTCGTTAATCACTTCTTTATAAATTGGAGCAGAAATTTTTAATATCTTACTAATTTCAACAGCTGCACCAATATTTTCTTGATTATATTTACCTTTTAAGCCCGTAGGTAAATTAGCTGCTTTAAAATAAACAATTTTACTGTTTATTTTTTCAAGCCCTATTTTGTGTTTTAATTTGTTGTTAATTATTAAAAATTTATTATTAGGGTGAAGCGTTATTTGTAGCTTTGCCTGCCAATAATCTTGGTAGCTACGATGATAATTTGGATTTAAAGGATCGGCTGGAGCTAAGTGTTCTTTAAATAAATTAGTAATAACAGCATATTTAGGGCTGATGTTTAGTGTTTCTAATTGAAAGCTGGATAATTCTAGAACTAGCCAATCAGTTTTTTTTATTTTATCAAAAAAACTGAAGGGAGCGATGCCGATATTGCCAGCTAGCCATGTCTTTCTGCCATCCTTCTTCAATATTTCATATATTAAAGAAGCGGTAGTACCTTTGCCCTTACTTCCAGTAACGCCAATGATGTTTTTGCTAGGGCATGCGACTAAGAAAAATTCCATAGCGCTAGTTAATAGAACTTTATGTTTAAGAGCTTCTTGTATTCCAGGACAATGTATAGACCAGCCAGGCGAGCGAAATAAGATTTCAAAGTCAAATAAGTTTTTATTAAAAGAAAACTGTAGTCTCCATTTTAATTTTTTGATTTTATCTGCACTAATTTTATTATTTTTTAGTACAACTTCTAGCTGTTCTTTTTGTCTAAAATCACAAATAGTTATTTGTCCTTGGTATTTATTTTTGAATAACCAATGCAGCAAAGCTAAATTTTCTTTGCCTAGGCCAAGTAAAGCGATGTTTTGTGAGTGTAGATACATATTTTTTATTTCAAATCACCCCAATTATCTCCCCAAGAAGCTTCAACTACTATTGGGATCGAAAGAGGTAAGGCTTCGGCCATTAATTTTTTTAAAGCTTCTTTATATTCATCCAGCTTATCGGCTTTTACCTCAAAAATCAATTCATCATGTACTTGAAGTAATAGCTGTATTTCTTGCTCTTTCCTTTGTAGAAATTCATCAATATTTAACATCGCCTGTTTAATCATGTCGGCAGCTGTTCCTTGAATAGGCATATTAATGGCCATTCTTTCTGCCGCTTTACGCACCATCGCTATTTCAGAGCTTAACTCTGGTAAAGGACGGCGACGTTTAAAAAGAGTTTCGGAATAAAGATTTTTTTCGGCATCAGCGATGAACTTATCCATCATTTTTTTTATGCCTGGGTATACTTCTAAGTAGCGGTTAATAAAATCCCTAGCCTCAGTATAACTAATACCGGCTCCTTGACTAAGACCGTGTGGTCCTTGTCCGTAGAGAATGCCAAAATTAATTGCTTTAGCGCTATAGCGCATTTTTTTAGTCACATCTTCTAGTTTGACGTTATTAATAGCAGCAGCTGTAGCAGTGTGGATATCTTCTCCGTTTTTAAAGGCTGCCATCATTTTTTTGTCTTGAGAAATATGGGCAGCTAGTCGCAATTCAATTTGTGAATAATCAAGACTAAGAAGTTTGTGTCCCGGGCTGGCGGTAAAAGCCGCTCTTATTTCTCGTCCTTCCTGACTACGAGTGGGTATGTTTTGTAGATTGGGGTCGCTTGAGGATAATCGTCCAGTAGCGGTTACGCTTTGATTAAAATTGCTGTGAATGCGCCCATCTTTTTTGTTAATCATTTCCGGCAGAGCAAGCACGTAGGTATTTTGAAGCTTGCTTAGTTCACGATATTCTTGAATTAGAGGCACAATTTCATGTTGATCGCGAATCTTTTCTAATTCATCATCGGCGGTGGAAATACCTGTTTTCGTTTTTTTCAGCCCCAGTTTATCCAATTCTAAAGTTTCAAATAGAATTACTTGTAGTTGTTTGGGAGAATTTAAATTAAATTCTGTGCCAGCTAACTCGTATGCCTTTTTGCTAATTTCTTCTAAGCGTTTTTCTAAGGTTTTTGCTAAGACTTTCAAGGGCCTAGGATTTAGTTGAATGCCTCGTTCTTCCATTTTTGCCAGAACAGTTAACAAGGGCATCTCAAGTTCATAGAATAATTTTTCTAATTTTTGTTTTTTTAATTGAGACAATAATAAACTTTGTAACTGCCAAACACAATCAACATCTTCGCCTGAATACTGAGTCATTTTCTCGGCCGGTACCTGAGAAAAAGAAACAGTCTCTTTACCCTTGCCAATTAAATCTTCGGTACTTATTTTTTCCCAGCCTAACTCCCTTAGAGAGACGCTGTCTAAGTTATGTTGTCTTGTTTCTGGATGAAGTAAATAGGAGGCAATAAGTGTGTCAAAATCTACGCCTTTTAAAATGACTCCATTATTTTTTAAAACGCGCCAATCAAATTTTAAATTATGACCATACTTTTTAATTTTTTCATCCTCTAAAATATCTTTTAATTGTTTGAGCCAAGAATGTTCTGTTGAAGCATCTTGTTGATAGTTAAACAAGTCGTGATTTTGAGGAGTAGCAGTATCAAGATGAAGATAGTAGGCTTCATTATTTTGCCAACAAAAAGATAGACCTAAAAGCTTGGCATTTAGCGGGTCAAGGCCTTCGGTTTCGGTATCGACGGCAAAAGCGCTTTGTTTTTTTAAGTTTTTTAAAAAATTTGTAAATTCTTTCTCTGTTTGAATTAAATGATATTTTTTTTGCTTCTGATTGCGTGTAAATTTATCAGTTTCAACTAGAGCTACTTCAGCGCTGGTTGAAGTTTGATGCAGATTTTTCACTTGCTTTAACTTGTTCAGCAAAGATCTAAATTCTAAGTCTTGAAATAATTTAATAGCTACATCTTCATCAAAAGAATCAAGGCGAAATAGATCCCAATTAATTTTAATGGGCACATCGCAATTAATTGTTGCTAGGCTTTGGCTGAGATAGGCCTTGTCTTTATCAGCTAATAATAATTCTTTGGTTCTTGGCTTTATCTTATCGCTATCTTTTTCTGCGGCTAAATAAACGCCGTCTAAGGTTTTAAAATTTTGCAATAATTCAGTGGCACCTTTTTCGCCTATACCTTTTACTCCCGGAATATTATCGCTAGCATCTCCTCGTAAAGCTTTGTAGTCAACTATTTGATTAGGGTTAAGTCCATATTTTGCTTTAACTTCACTTGCTCCATATAAAATACTATCGCTAAAGCCTCGACTCATAGTGTAAACACTGGTCCGATCATCAATTAATTGCAAGGTATCCATATCACCAGTGATAATAATGTTGTGCCAGTCACTATTTTTTTTAGCTTGTTTAGCAAGTGTGCCAATTAAATCGTCAGCTTCAAAGCCATCTTTTTCGAAGATAGGAATATCAAGTACTTGGGCCACCTCTTTTACAATCGGAATTTGCTCATATAGTTCATCAGGTGCTTTTACGCGAGTAGCTTTGTATTCAGCGTATTCTTCATGACGAAAGGTTGGCGCTTTGCGGTCTAAAGTTAGAACAACAAATTCAGGTCTCAATTCTAAAAAGGCTCTTAAAATAAAAGAGCTAAAGCCATAGACAGCATTTACTAAACGTCCGTCTTTGGTTCTGAGTGTTGGCGGAATGGCATGAAAGCTGCGGTGAATCAAGGCGTTGCCGTCAATGATTATGAATTTTGCTTTATTTTTTTCCATATTAATATTTTAGCACGAGCTACCATTAATAGGCAAAAAGAAAAAAGCGCCTTGTAATTTACAAAGCGCTTTTAGTTGAAAAATCAAATAACGATAATTAAAAGGTACTGATACCTGAACAAATATCCGTTTGCCAATTTTTGTTTAACGGGGCTTGATAGGCTTTTTAATCAAGCCCCTTTATCACGTAGCAGAAGCTGTGGCGGGGGCGCGATGTTGTTGCTTTCGGCACACTTCTGCGTGATGTAACAGAAAATAGATGTTCGGAAGGTATCCTACAAATGGCAAACGAAACACGAAATAATTATCTCCAATTGATGGAAAAGACGAACAATTCATAATCTGTAGTTTTAAAGTGCAAAACTATTTTAATCAAATATTTTATGAAAGTCAATATTTTGTTTTTTTGGTCTTAGTTTGATAGACTTAAAATATAAATACAAGAGCTATAATTATATGAAAAAAATTGCTTTATTTTTTGGTGGTCTAGGCAATGAAGCCGAAGTTTCTATTATTTCTGCTCAAAATATTGTTAATAATTTTGATTATAAGCGTCAACGCCTAGTTTTAATTTATTGGCATCAGGATGGTTATTTTTATAAGTTGAGCAAAATGGAGCAAGTTAAGTCTCCGCAAGTTAGTCAGCGTTTGGATGTATCTTCTTTTAAAAAATATTTTAACCTTGCTTTACTGATGACTCATGGTCGCTTTGGAGAAGATGGAGTTTTGCAAGGCGTTTTGGAAAGTCAAAAAATACCTTATAGCGGCTGTGGTGTCTTAAGTTCAGCTCTATGTATGGACAAGGCGGTTTTTAAATTGCTAATGACTGGTCAAAAGATTCCCCAAGTGCCATATTTTTTACTAGATTTTGGACGTAATAACTCTAAGGAGAGAGAAGTCATTATTGATCAAAGTAAGAAGCAGCTAACTTTGCCAGTGTTTGTAAAGCCTGCAAATTCCGGCTCTTCGGTCGGTATTAGCAAGGTCGATAAATGGAATAAATTGGCCTCTGCGATAAAATTAGCGCGACGGCATGATACTAAAATTTTAATAGAGCAAGGAGTTAAGAACGTTCGAGAAATTGAGGTGGCAGTTTTGGGTAATGAAAAATTAGAAGTGTCACTTCCGGGAGAATTGGGCTTAGGTCAGAGTTTTTATGATTACGATGAAAAATATAAGAAGGGCAGAACAGAAATGATGATTCCGGCGCCTTTAAGCCATCAGCAAATAATTAAAATTCAAGCATTAGCTAAGCAAATATATATTTTGGCTGATTGTCGTGGCTTTGCTCGAATAGACTTTTTTATTGAAGATAAAGAAATATATCTTAATGAAATAAATACACTTCCTGGTTTTACCGATATTTCTATGTATCCCCAGTTGATGATGAATAATGGCTATAGTTATACTGGCCTTATTAATAAGTTGATTGATTTAGCGGTTTAATAATTATCATGTTTATTCTGTTTGTAGTTTATTGGTTAAGGTGATATTGAATTAGTTTATTAAAAACAACTCCATAAAAATGGAGCTGTTTTTATTATGTGGACCCTACAGGACTCGAACCTGCCACCCCCTGCTTGCAAAGCAGGTGCTCTACCAGATGAGCTAAGGGCCCTTATTTCCCGATAGTTTGTAGTTTATCGGGATTTTTTATAATCGTCAACACCCCCCTCTATATTTTAGACATCAAGGGGCTGAACATCCAGGTAAAAAAATTTGAGCCATTACCTGTAAGTAATATTATTCCTATAAAAATAGCAAGAATGCCAACTAATTTATAGCCAATTCTTGATCCGCCTTCGCTGCCTAATTTATCTTCAAACCAGGCAATGCGACCAAAATTTGTCATAAACCACTCCGTTTTTATGACTAAAAATGCGCCGACAGCAATTATTAAAGCACCAATGATAAACATATTTTTTTATTTAATATAGTTAAGAGGATTATAGCGAGTGCCATTAATCACAACTTCAAAATGTAAGTGAGAGCCAGTTGAACGTCCAGTTGAGCCCATTAAAGCAATTACTTGTCCTTTTTCAACTTCGTCGCCCTTTTTGACTAGCAGTTTAGAGGCGTGTCCATAACGGGTTTTAATGCCGCCACCATGATTTAGTAAAATAGTATTACCATAGCCACCATTATAACCGCCTTGGGATATTTCAACTACACCTGAGTCAGCTGCATAAATTGGTGTTCCTATTTTATTAGCAATATCAAGACCATTGTGTTGCCAGGAGAAATATTGAGTGATGCGGCTGCCTTCAGTCGGCCACAACATTTTATTACTACTTGTGATTGGCTTGTTAGCGGTAACAATATCTTTAATAACTTCAATAGCTGAATAGCTACTAGGAGCAGTATTTCTGACCGGGGCCTTAGCTGTTATTTTAGTGCCGGGAATAATTAGTTCTCTGCCGATAGTAATAGTGCCGGCACTGCTAAGATTATTAGCATTAATAATTTCTTGGGCAGTTGTATCATAGGTTTGGGCTAGTTTGCCAATGGTATCGCCACTTTTTACCTTGTATAAAAAGCCGTTACTTGGAAGAATTGTTAGTTCATCGCCAATGCGAATAATACTAAAGGCACTTAAATCGTTGGCCCATAGAACAGTATTAACATTTAAACGAAAACTACGAGCAATTGTGCTGATAGTGTCTCCCGGTTGAACTTTATAGATTATAATTTCTGTGCGCTCATTGTTATTTGAGTTGGTGGCGATTCTTGTTTCTTCGCCAATGTTAATTTGCTGAGGTTTAGCGAGCATGTTGTCATTTCTAATAAGAGAAGGCATTTTTTCAGTTTCTTGTTCACTCTCACTAATTAAGCCTTTAAGTGCAATAACGCCAGTTTTGCTCCCTAAATATTTTTCCACATTTAAGGCTTCCGGATTTACTGTTCTAGCCGTTTCTTGAATTAATTCATCATTATTTTGTCCAATATCACTAAATTCATTGGCTACAATTTCGGCCATAACACTTTTTTGAGTTTTACCGATAGCAGCATTTGCTTGTTTTTTATCAGTTAAGTTAAGAACAATGGCGATAAATATAAGGATAAGAGCGGCAACATGTAAAGATTTCTTTTTTATTAGCTCTTTTTTTGACTGTTGACCAAGATCATATTTTTTTACGCGAAAAATAATGTAATATAAGCGTAAAAATGGACGATAAAAAATAAATTTTATTAACCAAAAAAACGGCTGAATTAAGGCCGGTATGGTTTTAGCGATTAAATCCTTTAAATTTATCAGTAATTTAAACAAAAATAGGAGTATTTCAATCGCGAGCTTCTTTAATTTTAGATTATTTTTTAGAGCGATACAATTTATAATTTAGCTTTAATATACTAGCATTATAGCTCTTTTTACGTCAATTTTAATAATTATATTTTTCAAATTGATAAATCTTTATTAATTAAATTATTTTATTTTTTTAAAAAAGATTTGCCATTCATTTCTTTTGGTTTTTTAATTTTCATTATATCAAGAATGGTGGGAGCAACGTCCTTTAATCCTGCTGGTTGTTTAATCTTGGAGCTTTTTAAAATTTTATTATCAGATAGCAGGATGACTGGCACAGGATTAGTGGTATGACTAGTAGAAACCTTTGAGCTCTTATCTTCGGCGTTGCCGTGATCAGCAATAACGAGACAAGTGTAGTTATTTTTTAAAGCAGAGGCAATAATTTGACCTTGAGCTTTATCAACCGTTGCTATTGCTTTTAATATAGATTGTTTTTTACCAGTGTGGCCAACCATATCGCCATTAACTAAATTAACCACAATAAAATCATAAATTTTTCTATCAATCTCTTTAACTAATCTGTCGGATATTTTTAGGGCGCTCATTTCAGGTTGCAGGTCATAAGTAGAAACTTTTGGTGAGTGAATTAAAATTCTATTCTCACCTTTGTATGGTTTTTCTCTTTGCCCATTAAAAAAGAAGGTGACATGAGCATACTTTTCTGTTTCACTTATACGTAGTTGTCTTAAGCCAGCCTTACTAATACATTCTCCTAATAAATTATTAAGCGATATGTTGGGATAAGCGACAATGGCTTTCATGGGCTGGTAGTATTGAGTCATAGCCACCGTCTTTACATTTGGTAGTTTTCTTTTGAAGCCATGAAAATTTTTTTCTACCATCGCTTGAGTAAGTTGACGGGGTCTGTCTGTGCGGAAGTTGAAAAAAATTACGCCATCATTTTTTTTGAAGCCAACGTAGCCTTCTTTACTTATTGGTTTAATAAATTCATCCATTTCTCCTCGCTGGTGACACTCTTTAATTCCGGTTACAGCGTTAGTAAATGATTTACCTTGACCCAAGGCGATAGAATTATAGGCAGCCTTTGTTCTAGTCCATCTCTTATCTCTATCCATGGCATAGTAGCGACCGCTGATAGTAACTATTTGTCCAAAGCCTAAAGATTTTAATTTTGCGTTCAAAGCTTTTAAATGTTTTAGGCTTTCTGTTACTGGTGCGTCACGACCATCGGTAATTACATGGATATAGACATCTTTAAATTTATTTTTTTGGCATAAATCTAATAAAGCAAAAAGATGTTTAATGTGAGCATGAACTCCTTGATCTTGTAATAGACCAATAAGATGTAGATGTGTTTTATGTTTTTTACAAAATTTAATCGCATCTAGTAAAGCTTTGTTTTTAAAAAAGGAGCCATCTTTAATGTCTTTATTAATACGTGCCATTGATTGAAATATAGTTCTGCCGGAACCTATAGTTAGGTGTCCAACTTCAGAATTGCCTTGATAGCCTTGTTCTAATCCTACAGCCTCTCCACTCGCCGCTAAAAGACCATGGGGATAGTTTTTAAGATAAAAATCTTCATTAGGAGTGTTTGCAGATGATATTAGATTGTTCTTTGTTTTGTGGCTATACCCCCAGCCATCCCTAATAATTAAGACAATAGGATTCTTTGTTTTCATAAAATTATTTTTGTTTATGATCCATCTTGCTTCCAGGCACTAATACCGGAAATGGTTTTGAGCCGGGATAGGCTTTGTAGCCGTAGTCAGTACAGAATTTTTTAATATTTTGACGGTAGTAGTCAGGTTTTGAGTCTTGAATCAACCCAATAAGAAAATAGGAGACAGCCATTGCCCACGCTTTGCTGGCATCTTTTGGCGGGATTAATTCTAAGCGATGTTTAGGGTCGCCAAAATATTTATTTTTACCAAAGCTGATAACTAATTCATTTTTCGAACGAATAACAAATTTAGCATGCCTGGATTCGCCGAAACTGAAAGCCCGTAAGGATAGGTTCGGTCCAAAAAGTTCACTCTTCTTAATCTCTAACATGGGGGCAATAGCCGCCCAGTCATCCGGCAGAATAAAAGAATAGGCTGGATATTTGCGGAAATTCTTTGGGAGTTTGAGACTAAGAATAAATTTTTCAATTTTTTCTGCCTTTTTATTATCGGCAGCTAGAAACAGTCCTAAGTAAGTTGAGACGTTATAGGTATAAGGCTCGGTCAATTTAGGGAAAACCTGAACTTCGTCGGCAATTTTAGCGGCACTGGAGTCAGCAGAGCAGGTTAGCAACACTGTTTTTAAGCCAGCTTTATGAGCTGCCTTTATTTCCCAAACGGAATCTTTTTCACCAGAGGCGGAAATAATTATGCCGTGGCTAATAGTTTTATTTTTTATTAAATCTTTATAACGAGTAAGTACTGTTTGAAAGTTGCTTTCACTGGCAAAGATAGCTTTTTGCTGGCTAAATAAGGCGTGCCCAGCATTAAAAGCATTCCCACTGCCCACTACTAGCGGAAAGGGATATTTTTTTAAATCTAAATGGGGTATTTTATTATGTCTAAAAAATTCTAAGGCTTTTAAAACGCTAATGTTTAAAGAATCAAGTTCTAGGTTTGGCATATTATTGATAATTTAGCTAATTTTATTGGTGTTTTTATTATAACGGATATTGATTTTTATTTCAATTTAGGATAAGATTGGGGCGTAAATAATTAATTTCTAAACTTATGTCCGGACACTCAAAATGGGCAACAACGCATCGTCAAAAAGAAATTGTTGATGCTAAGCGTGGAGCCGTATTTACTAAATTTGCTAATTTAATTTCTATCGCCGCTAAACAAGGTGGAGATCCAGATGCTAATCCGAGTTTGCGCGCTGCTATTGATCGTGCTCGCAGTATGAGCATGCCTAAAGATAATATTGAAAGAGCAATAAAAAAAGGCACAGGTGAACTAGGAGGCGATCAGATTGAGGAGCTATATTATGAAGGTATTGGTCCAGCTAATGTGCAAATTATTGTTAAGTGCTTAACAGATAGTCGTAATCGTAGCGCCGCGAACATTAGACATTTATTTAATAAAAATAATGGCTCTCTGGGCTCGGTAATGTGGAATTTTGAACAGGCTGGCGTTATTATGTTGAGTCAGGAAGTCCTTGATGCTGAAAAAATTAATTTTGATGAATTTGAATTAGAATTAATTGATAATGGGGCCAATGACATTGTGAAAGCCGAAGAGGGATTAACAATCTATACGATATTAAGTGATTTTCAGAAAATGCAAGATTATTTGAAATCTAGAAATTTAAATACTGAATCAGCTGAGATTGAATATGTGGCGAAGGAAAAAGTTAATCTTTCAGATGATGATCAGGCTGCTATTGATAAATTCTTAGAAGAACTAGAAGATAATGAAGATGTGAGCGCTTGTTATACTAATGTCGCTGACTAGTGTAATGATATTTAATTATTTGGATAAGACTCGAAACTATTATTTTAAGACTAATTTCGAGCTGTACTGTCTATGGAAAAAATTATTTTAGGAATTGACCCAGGCATTGCTGATACGGGCTATGGCTTTATCCGCGTTAGCGGCAACCGTTTAGAGTGTTTAGCTTATGGTTCCATTAAAACTTCAGCTAAAGAAGAGTTGCCAGTACGTCTGCAAACTTTACATAAAGAGTTAAGCACCTTGATTAAAAAATATAAACCGGACAGAGCGGCTGTTGAACAATTATTTTTTAATAAAAATGTAAGAACAGCCTTAATTGTTGGTCAGGCAAGAGGAGTGGCTTTGTTGACGATTAGTTTGGCTAAGGTTCCTATTATAGATTTTACTCCCGGACAAGTAAAACAAGCTGTTTCTGCTCATGGTCAGGCGCCAAAACTACAAGTACAAAAAATGGTCAAATTAATTTTAGGTTTAAAAGAACTGCCACGACCTGATGACGCAGCTGATGCTTTAGCTGTAGCAATTTGTGGAGCTAATCATCGTCAATATTAATAAAATTTATGAGTAAGGCTTTAAAAATAGTACATATTGCTTCTGAAGTTGCCCCATTTTCCAAAACAGGTGGTCTTGGTGATGTTGTTCGTAGTTTACCTAAGGCTCTTAAACGCTTAGGACATGATGTGTGTATTATTACACCATTGTATGGCAAAATAATTAATAAATCAGAACATAATCTTAAACTTTTATTTGCTGATGTGAGAGTGACACTTAATTCAGCTGAAAGTGTGCAGGTTAATTATTGGCAAGGACAGCTAATGGAAGGGCTGCCTGTTTATTTTATTGAGTACGCCCACTTTTTTTCCAAACATAAAAATTTGTATGGCTCTAGCCAAGAAAATGCTCGTTTTTTAGTCTTTGATGTCGCTGCTTTAAAGCTTCTTTCATTGTTAAAATTTGAGGCTGATATTATTCATTGTCATGATTGGCAAACAGGACTTATTCCTTATTACTTAAAACACGATTTTCGTTATTCTAAAACCTTAAAGAACGCTAAAACAGTTTTTACTATTCATAATCTAATTTTCCAGTTTGGTCATAATTGGTGGGGGGTGCCAGTTGCTAATAAAGATTATGGGCGCAGCCGTATCCCACATTTAGATAATCCACAATTAGAAAATATTAATTTTGCTAAGAGGGCAATCTTATCAGCCGATATTATTAATACAGTGAGCGAGCAATATCGTATGGAAATTATGACTAAGAAATTTGGTCAGGATTTACATCAGATTTTGCGTAATCGTTCAGATCGTTTATTTGGGATTATTAATGGCATTGATTATAATGCTTATAATCCTGAAAAAGATGAGGGTTTAGTGCAAAGATATAGTGCCCAGACATTAGGTAAACGCTTATCCTCTAAAAAGGCGAATAAACTAGCTTTTCAAACAAAAATTGGCTTACCTCAGGATTCTTTAACGCCAATGATTTGCACTACTTCTAGAGTCACTTTTCAAAAAGGTTTTAATCTTATTCTTGAGATTATGCCAGCGCTTTTACGTTTGGATGTACAGCTAGTTTTTATGGGCGATGGCAGTAAAGAGTATATTAATAGTTTAAAAGTTTGGCAAAAAAAATTCGGTCGTAAAATTGTTTGGCTGCCTTTTGATGAAAAAATGGAAACATCATTATATGCCGCCTCTGATTTATTTTTATTACCATCTAATCACGAGCCTTGTGGCATTAATCAGTTAATTGCTATGCGTTATGGCTGCATTCCAGTAGTTAGAGAAATAGGCGGTTTATATGATACGGTTGATGATTATAATCCTGCTACTAAAAGAGGTAATGGTTTTACTTTTCATCAAGAAGATGGATTAGATTTTTTTGGTGCCATTTGTCGCGGTTTAGAAAATTTTAAACATCGCGTTGTCTGGGAAGATTTAGTTAAACAAGCAATGAAACAATCAAATAGCTGGGAAATTCCTGCTAAAAAATATATTCAGCTTTATCGCCGTGCTAAACGTTTATAATTATGCTTTGGATTAATTTTTTTCATCTTTATCAGCCGGCCAATAGCCCAATTGAGCGTATCAAAGAGGCGGTTGATAAAAGCTATGCGCGTCTAACTCGTTTAATGTTGGAGCATCCGCATTTAAAGTTTACGGCCAATATCAGTGGCTGTCTTTTGGAGCGCCTACAAGAGGAGGGCTATATTGAAATAATTAATGAATGGCGGGCTTTGGTAAAATCTGGTCGCTTAGAGCTAGTTGGCTCGGCTGCTTATCATGCTTTTCTTCCTTTTGTTGGTGAAGCGGAAGTTCGTTATCAAATTAAGCGACAAGAGGAATTATCTTTAGAAATATTGGGAGTTGATATTAATGGCGGTGGCTTCTTTTTTCCAGAAATGGCCTATACTCCAGCCTTGGCGAAACTAGTTAAAAGTTTGGGTTATAAATGGTTGATTTTAGATGAAGCTTCACTGCCTTCTACTTTAACTAATCCGCAAACAGCTTATATTGATTCTAATAGCAACTTGTCAGTCGTTGTAAGACAACGAGAATTTTCTAATGCTTATGCTCCGGATTTAATTAATGATTTAGTTAAGAATAATCAGTTGCCCGCTGTGATAGTAACAGCCACAGATGCTGAATTATATGGCTTGCGTCATGAGGATCCTAGCGCTGAGTTGGAGAAAATGGTAAAGATTAAAAATTTAGAAACAAGCACTATTACAGATTATTTAGACGCATTAGGTAAGTTGTCATCAGTTAAATTTCAGTCTGCTTCGTGGGAAACAAATTGGCAGTATGATCAAAAACAACCTTTTGCTATTTGGAAAGAGAAGAGCAATAAAACTCAGTCATTATTATGGGAATTAGCGGATCTGGCTATTAAGGCAGGTAAAAAGTTTAAAAATGATAATAATTATTCCTGGTACCGTTGGCACCTTAGCCGCGGCTTAGCCAGTTGTTCTTTTTGGTGGGCCAGTGGTCGAAATTTTTCTCATAATTTTGGGCCAGTGGCTTGGAATCCGGATGAAGTTGAAAATGGTTTAAATGACTTACTACGTTCGTTGCGCTCGCTTGAAGATAAAAAATCTTTAAAATATAAAGTAAAAGCAGAAAAGTTGACCTGTGATATAAAAAAATCTTTATGGATTAGACATTGGTCCCAGCATTGGTTAAATACAAATAGCAATTAATTATTTAATTTATTTTCCGTGGGAGTCGGATTATTTTTTATGAATAAAATTCTAGAATTATTTGATGAACAAATTGTCCGTAATTTGTTGGAGAAAGAAGTGTTACCTTTATATCCAGATTTTAGTAAAATTTTGTCTTTTAAAATCAAGGCTTACAAAAAGCTAATTTGGACTTCGACTTATCATGTGGTTATTGCTTATAATGTGAGATTCTTACATATCAACGGAGAAAAAATTAAATTGGAAATAGTATGTTCAGCTCATAGTGATGAACCTCGCGAAGTAGTATTTAAAGTTTTAAGGTATTTAGAAAAAAGTAATTTGTCTGATGAAAACGTTGTTTTGCCTCGTCCTTTGTTTTTTAGTTCTGAGTATAATGGTACTTTTTATCAGGCAGTTGAGGGTAAGCATTTACTACGTATTATTAAAGAGGGGCGAAAATTGAAAATGAAGAAAATGATAATTCAGGCGGCGCATCTGTTTTCTCAGGTGCATAGTTTAAAAATGCCGGATGATCTTAGTATTTTTAGTGATGATAATCGTTTATTACGCACGGTGGTGCCTGGTCGCGATACGATTATTAAGGAAATTAGGGAACGTTTTGGGGATACTTACGTACACGCTGTATCTGAGTTGTATGCTGGTTTTATTGCAGAAGAAGAAAAGTTTTTTGCTAGCACTGCCAAGCGCTGGCTTATCCATGGCGATGCCCATCCAGAAAATATTATTTCAGCCGGTAAAGATAGAATCGGTTTAATTGATTTTACTGATTTTTGCCCAGCTGATTTTGCTCGTGATTTAGGTACCTTTTTACAACAGCTGGAGTATAAAATTATTCGCCATTTTAATGATCAGGAATTGGCTTCAGCGATGAAAAAATTATTTCTTAACTCATATTTAGAGTTTGCTCATATTACACTTGATGAATCTCTACAAAAAAGAATAGACCTCTATTATAATTGGACCGCTATTAGAACGGCTACTTTTTGGCTTTTAAAGCATGATTGCGAACCACATAAAGCCGAAGTTAATATTAATAAAATAAAAAATAATTTAATTAGTAAATATCATGCTCAAAATTAATAAAAATAAAAAAAATATTTCTAGAATTCTTTTTTGTGCTGCTGAGGCGGCCCCTTTAGCTAAAGTGGGCGGACTAGCGGACGTTGTTGGATCCTTACCTCAAGCCTTAAAAATTCAGGATATTGATGCTCGTATTTTAATGCCTGCTCATGGCAGTATTTCTTTGTCTAATTGGAAGGCCAAGAAAATTAATTCATTTGAAGTTAAGATTGGTAAGAAGAAAGAGAATGTTAGTATTTGGCAGATTAAAATTAAGAATATTACTTATTATCTACTACAAAACAGCACTTATTTTAAGGGTAAAGTTTACGAAGGGGATAATGCTAATAAATATTTATTTTTTGCCCGAGCAGCCTTAAAGGCTTTAACGCTTTTACCGTTTAAACCACAAATTATTCATGCTCATGATTTTCATGCCGCTAGCATTTTAACTGGATTAGCTTCTTCGACTCGATCCAAAAGACCAGGTCTTGTTCTTACTATTCATAATTTACAAAGTCAGGGCTGGACGGAAGAAAAGACTTTACTTAAGTTCGGTTTTTCTATTGAAGATTTTAAATTTCTAGATAAAAGGAAAAAATATACTGGCTGGATTAATTTATTAACTGCGGGTATTAAGAGTGCTGATAAGATTACAACCGTTAGCCCAACTTATGCTAAAGAAATTTTAACAGCAGAGTATGGTTATGGTTTAGAAAAATTATTAAAAAGCCGTCGTCAAGATTTAGTAGGGATATTAAATGGTATTGATGTTAAGACCTATAACCCGGCAGATGATAAAAGGTTGGCACAGAAATATTCTAGTAAAGATGTGCTTGTCGGCAAACAAGTAAATAAGCGCGTCGTACGCAGTTATATGAATTTAGTAGATGATCACTCGCCTTTATTTGTATTTATTGCCCGTTTTTCTAATCAAAAAGGTTTAGACTTATTTAAGTCTAAGGATTTATTAAGATTACAGAAAAAATTTCCTTTCCAGCTTATGATTTTAGGCAGTGGAGAAAAAAAATATGAACAAATGATGTTAGCTGTAAATAAAGATTTGCCTGATAGTATGCGCACAATTATCGCTTTTGATGAAACCCTTGCCCATAATCTTTATGCCGCCGCTGATTATTTTCTTGTTCCTTCAAAGTTTGAGCCTTGCGGGTTAACGCAGATGATGGCTATGCGTTATGGTGCCGTGCCGATTGTACGTGCAACCGGAGGATTGAAAGATACGGTTATTGATAAAGAAACGGGTTTAGTTTTTAATCAGTATACAAGCAAAAATTTCATTAATACCTTAAAACAAGCTTTGGAGATATATTATAATCAACCAGCTTTATATAGAAAAATAAGAAGTAATGGTTTAAAACAGGACTGGTCTTGGCAAGCTTCAGCTCCTAAATATAAGAATTTGTATCAAGATGTGTAATTTATAAAGTTTTTGAAAACGCTTTTATATTTTTTGTTCATTTGAGCTTTTCACCTGTTTTTTGTATAATGAGAGCGTAATTATTAATATCTCTGCCGTTTGGCTTAAGCTACGATGTGTATGGCAAGAAAAAAGAAAAAATCTGACAATCCTTTTGAAAATTTAAATCTGCCGTCTTTTGAGCTGGATACACGAGCAAAGCGTAGTATTTGGATTGTTTTAATATTTGCTCTAGGTCTAATTTCTTTGCTTGGCCTTTTTAATATGTCCGGTCAAACCGGTATTTTTTTGTCTAAGTGGTTGATATTGATTTTTGGTTTTGGTAAATGGTTAGTGCCACTTATTCTATTATTCTGGGGAATATTATTAGTGCGTGATAAAACAGTTGATATTAAGTTTAATGATTATTTGGGTTTATTTTTATTGTTTATTTCCTATCAGACTCTTTTTCATTTTTTCTTTTCTCAAGACAAATGGCTTAATATTGTTAAAGAGGGTATTGGTGGCGGTTTTGTTGGTTATTATCTGAGCACGGCTTTTGTTTATATTTTTGGTTTTTGGGGCGGCGTTATTATTTTAGTTTGTTTGTTGTTAGTTTCTTTAGTTCTTGTTTTTAATACTTCTTTGTCTAAATTAATTGGTCGCGAAAGTTTGTTTGCTTCAGTTTTTAATTCTATCACCGAATCATTTCAAGTTTTATTTTCTTCTAATAAAACTGATGATGATCATATTGAAGCTAAGCGTTTAATTGAGGCAGCACGTGCTAAAGTTCTTAATTCTTGGCAGAGTAAACCTTTAGAAGATGAGGCCGGAGATGAGGATGTGGATGAAGTATTGGAGGAAGAAGTTGCATCTATTCAAAACAAGATAGCTAAATCAAATAAAACTAAAACTCAAGACAAGATTATTTTCCCAAAAAAAAGAATCAAAATTGATATGCCTTTAGAGCTTTTGAGTGCTAAGGCTGGACAGGCTATTGGTGGTGATACAGAAATTGGCGCTCAAAAAATTAAACATACTTTGGAGAATTTTGGTATTACGGTGGAGATGGCTGAAACAAAAGTTGGGCCAACAGTTACTCAATATACTTTTAAACCAGCTGAAGGGGTAAAGGTCTCTCGTATTATTACTTTAAATAATGATTTATCTTTAGCCTTAGCGGCCCATCCTATTCGTATTGAGGCGCCAATTCCTGGTCAGTCTTTAGTCGGTATTGAAGTTCCCAATAAGACTAAGGCTGTAGTTGGCCTTAGAGAGATTTTGGAAGATAAGGTTTTTACTAATCGCAAGCACAATATGATGATTGCTCTTGGTAAAGATGTTTCTGGAACTTCTTGGATATATGATTTAACTCGCATGCCCCATTTATTGGTGGCTGGTGCTACTAATTCTGGTAAATCAGTTTGTTTAAATACAATTATTATTTCTCTTTTATATCAAAATAATCCTGATGATTTGCGTTTTATCATGATTGATCCAAAACGGGTAGAATTGCCAGCTTATAATGGTATTCCTCATTTATTAACTCCGGTCATCACTGAAGTTTCTAAAACCATCAACGCTTTGAAGTGGTGTTTGAATGAAATGGATCGTCGTTACGATGTTTTAAATAAAGCAGGTAAGAAAAATATTCAAAGTTATAATGAGGCCAAACCAGAAGAAAAATTACCTTATATCATTTTTATCATTGATGAGTTAGCTGATTTTATGATGACCTCAGGCAAGGAAATGGAGGCGGCAATTATTCGCTTAGCCCAGATGTCGCGTGCGGTTGGCATTCATTTGATCTTAGCAACGCAACGTCCGAGCGTTGATGTTATAACTGGACTTATTAAAGCTAATGTTCCAGCTAGAATTGCCTTTTCCGTTACTTCATTAGTTGATTCTAAAACTATTTTAGATGTTAGTGGCGCGGAGAAATTACTTGGGCAGGGTGATATGCTTTTAACTACGGCCGAGCTATCTAAACCTAAACGTATTCAAGGTGCTTACGTGAGCGATCAGGAAATTAATGATATTATCAGCTATATTAAAGAGAAGAGTGGCGAGGCTGAATACTTGGAAGGTATTACTGATAGACAAAAAGTTTCTGGTGTAGCAGGCGTTGGTCTTGATGGTACACATGGTGATGAAGACGAGTTAATGGAAGAGGCTCAGGAAATTATTCTTAAGGCAGGTAAAGCTTCAACTTCGTTACTGCAAAGAAGATTATCAATTGGTTATGGTCGGGCCGCTAAAATCTTAGACATGCTGGAAGACGCTGGTATCATTGGACCTTCAAACGGTTCTAAGCCTAGGGAGATTTTAGTCAGTCGTGAACAAATGGAGGCAATGCGCAATCAAGGAGTGAGTGCTATGCCTGTGCATGATCGTAACTCGGCTACGGCTCCGAGCGCTTATTTAGATGAAGGAGATGATGATACCCTAGCTTTTGCCAATGACGAAGAAGAAGAGGAGAAAGAGGATGAAACTGAAGAGATTGAAGACGATGAGGGGGTTGTAGTTAAAGAAGAAGTAACTGAAGATGAAGAAGATGAGGCGGAAGAAGACGAGGCTGAAGAAGACACGGATACCCCGGCTTTTTTACTTGATGATGATGGACCCGAAGATGATATTAAGGATGAAGATGAAATTTTAGAAGAGATAAAGGCTGGCACAGAAGATGAAGAAGATAATAATGATTCTGACAAAAAAGATAAGATTAAAAAGAAAGAAGTAAAACCAAGAATATTTGATGATGAAGATGAAGGCATGTTCTTTAGTCGATAATTATTGAAAGATAATAAAAAAGACCGAGTTTGGTCTTTTTTGTATAGTTTTTTCTTTCTGTTTTTCTTGTTATAATATTAACGTATGTTAAATAAAATAAAAAAAATAATACCGCTTAAAGCCTTTAAATTTCTGCAGCCGATTTATCATTTTACAATGGCTTACTTAGCGGCTTTATATTATCGTTTTCCTAGTCGCAAGTTGCTTATAATTGGAGTAACGGGCACTACTGGTAAAACTACCACGGTCTACTTATTGTCACGCTTGCTTTCAGAAAGCGGATATAAAGCTGGCTATACTTCGACTGCTCAATTTAATAATGGTAAAAAGGAATGGCTGAATGACAAAAAAATGACGATGCCTGGGAGATTTTTTCTGCAAAGAAATTTACGCGAAATGATAAAGAATGACTGTCGAGTAGCTATAGTGGAAACGACTTCTCAGGGGATTGAGCAGTTTCGTCATCGTTTCATTAACTACGATTTATTATTATTTACTAATCTTTATCCTGAACATATTGAAGCTCATGGCGGTTTTGATAACTATAAAAAAGCTAAAGGCAAACTATTTGCTCATTTGTCGCGTTGTCAAAGAAAATATTTTGATGCTGATAATAAAGTTGTTATTGGTGCCAGTGGTTTAAAACAAACTGAGCTAAGAAAAATAAAAAAATCAATTATTGTTAATGGTGATGATGAATGTGCCGCTTATTTCTTGTCTTTTGTGGCTGAGCGTAAGTGCATTTATACAAGTAATGAAAAATTAAGAGTTGAGAATTTAAATTTGAATAATCAAGAAGAAATTAAACCGGTTCCAGAAATATTTTTATACCAATCTTTATTTTCTGGCGCCGATGGTTCAGATTTTCAATTTTTAAATAATCATTATCATTTACCGGTGCTTGGCTCATATAACGTATATAACGCCGTGGCCGC
>JAFGTW010000052.1 GCA_016938835.1 Patescibacteria group bacterium | reverse complement strand
TAATATTGCGAGCATTTTTTGATTATGTTATAATATTTTTATTGAACAGAAATTTAATTATTTATTAAATATTTTATTATGCTAACTACGAAGCGGCGAAGTCCTCGCCTCAGCGTCCGGACTAATCGCTCCTCACGCTCTAATATGAAAAAAATATCACTTGGTCCTTTATTGACCATTCTTGTTTTAGTGATTTTAGCTGCCATGTTTGCTTACATGTCTTATCAAGTAAGCGGTCAGCAAGATAAATTAGACACACTTCAAACCACTATTACTAAAGATTCTCAGACCGTTTCTAGTATAGTTAATTTTATCAACACTAGTATAGCCAACACTCAAGCAGCACAATAAATAATTTTTCCTCTTTATGCCGTTATTGCTTATTTGGCAACGGCGGAGAGCTTATATCAAATCATATGAAAAAAGAATTAATTTTTCCTTTAATCGTCGGTTTAGTTTTAGGTGTTTTAGTAATGTTGTTCTGGCAGTTAAATGTTAAGTTGAACAACAGTAGCGCTCGTTTAGCTCAATTAGAGCAAGCTACCAACACTAACACTCAGGCTGTTTCTGAAATTGTAAGTTTCATCAATCAAGCTACTGGGCAGGCTAATGCCAACGGACAAGCTCCAGCAGCTACTCCAGCTCAATAATTTTAACTTACCAGCATCATAAAAACGCCTCTTTTATAAAAGAGGCGTTTTGCTTTTGGTGCTTATTATGGAGCTTTTTGTATATTTTTTATACTCAAGTTAATATGCTATAATAAGCATATAATTTGCTTTTATGAATAAGATTGAGGCTAAAAAACGCCTAGAAAAATTGCGAGAAGAAATTGATTATCATCGCCGAGAGTATCACGTCTTTGACCGGGAAACAATTTCCCCGGCGGCTTTAGATAGTTTAAAGAATGAGCTCTTTGCCCTTGAAAATGAATATCCAGAATTAATTAGCGCCGATTCGCCGACTCAGCGAGTGGGCGGGGAAGTTTTGGATAAATTTAGCAAAGTTGAACACAGTCGACCGATGATATCTCTTTATGACGCTTTCTCGGAAAAAGATATGAACGATTGGATAAAAAGAAATGAAAATTATGCCACTACTTCTCTGGGGCTTGGTGTTAAGGATTTGGCCACGGCAGAATTTTATTGTGAATTAAAATTGGATGGGCTGGCTGCTAATTTGCGTTATGAAAAAAGTTTATTTATTCAAGGAACAACTCGTGGTGATGGTAAAGTTGGTGAAGATATTACTTTTAATTTACGTACGATAGAAAGCTTGCCGTTAAAATTACGTCGTCCAGAAAAAAAAGAATTATTAAAGATTGGTTTTAGTGATGATAAGATTTCTTTACTTTATGAATTATTAGATGAGGGCACAATTGAAGTTCGGGGTGAGACAATTATGTCTAAAAAAACTTTAGCGGAATTAAATGTTAAATATGCTAAACTCGGCAAGACTTTATTAGCCAATACTCGTAATGGTGCAGCTGGTTCCTTGCGTCAGTTAGATCCAAAAGTGGCTGCTGAGCGCAAACTTGATTTCTATGCCTATGATTTAATATTAGGTGACTATGAACGCGGAGAAGTGGTGGAAAATCGTGATCAGGCCGATGCTTTAGTTGAATTGCTTGGTTTTAGAAGAGTGAAATATAATCAACTTTGTTCAAATTTGAGTGAAGTTTTTGCTTTTCAAAAAAAATGGGAAAAGAAAAAAGAAGATTTGCCTTTTTTAATTGATGGGGTGGTGGTTAAGTATAATGATTTGAAGTGGTGGAATTTATTAGGCGTAGTCGGGAAGGCCCCGCGTTATATGATGGCTTATAAATTTTCTGCTGAACAGGCCACAACAAAATTATTAGAGGTTGTTTGGCAAATTGGGCGAACGGGAGTATTAACGCCAACTGCAATCTTAGAACCAGTAGCCATTGGCGGGGTGGTGGTTGGTCGTTCAACTTTACATAATTTAGATGAAATTAGACGCTTAGATTTACGTTTAGGTGATACTGTTATTATTGAACGCGCTGGCGATGTTATTCCTAAAATTGTCTCGGTCTTAGTGAATTTAAGAACTAGCAAGGAAAAAAAGATTGAAGTTCCAATTCATTGTCCTCGTTGTGGTGGCGCAGTTGTAAAAGAGGGTGAGGCTGTTGCCTATCGTTGTTTAAATAAAAATTGCTATGCGGTTGCCTTAAGAAAATTATCACACTTTGTCTCTAAAGGGGCGTTAGATATTGAAGGCTTGGGTCCGAGAATTATTGAGGTTCTGGTAGCTGAAAGTTTATTAGAAGATGCGGCCGATATTTTTCGTTTACGAGCCGAAGATTTAAGAGGACTGGAGGGTTTTGCTGAAAAAAAGATTGCTAATTTATTGACGTCCATTAGTGAGAGAAAAAAAGTTTCATTAGCTCGCTTTATTTTTGCTCTGGGTATTTTGCATATTGGTGAAGAGAGCGCTCAGACAATTGCGCAAGAATTGGCTCAGAGAATTAAGGCGGAAATAATTAAGCCAATGGATATTTTTAAAGCCGCCAAAAAGATTAGTGTAGACACTTGGCAGAATTTAGAAGATATTGGTCCAATAGTGGCTAAAAGTCTTGGTAATTATTTTAACGGAGAAGATACAGAGAGTTTAATGATAAAATTTGAAGAGGCTGGACTAAGATTGATGCCACCTATTACTGCTAATGGCCCCTTAGAGGGCAAGAGCTTCGTTTTAACGGGTTCTTTGCTTGGTTTGACAAGACAGGAAGCAAAAGATAAAATTAAGGCCAAGGGGGGCAAAACAAAGGAAAGTGTGAGCCGTTTGTTAGATTATCTAGTTGTTGGTGAAGAACCGGGCTCAAAACTGGAGATGGCTCGTAAATTGGGGGTGAAAATATTGAGCGAAGAGGAATTTTTAAAATTAATACAATAAAAAACACCTCTTCCACGAGGGAAGAGGTGCTTTCAGAAGTCTCAGATCAGTTTGTTTAAAGTTGACTTTACCATTATAACAATAGGTATTATAGTAGTCAAGGTGTCTGGCTTTTTACAAAATTTATATGTGGACCCGCGGGGATTTGAACCCCGGAGACTTAAATGTCAACTTTAAACTCGGAACCATTCCCGGGCCCAGATAATTATTGTAGCAAAGGCGAGTTAACGTTTATCTAAACTTTTATGCAATTTAAAGATAAAGACATTCAACATATCGCTGATTTAGCTCGACTGGATTTAACGCCAGCTGAGCTGAAGGTGTATGGCGAGCAATTATCCAGTATCACCGGTTATATTGATCAGTTACAAGATATTAAAACCGATATTAATTCTTCCAGCCAGTCTTTAAATAACGTTTGGCGGGAGGATGAAGTGATAGATTGGTCTGACGAGGAAGTGCAAGTAGCCTTAGAGCAGGGAGATCGTGAAGGGGGCTTATTAAAAGTTAAAAGAGTTTTATAAAATATGGATGCACAGATGCTTAGTATCGCCCAGGCGAGAAAAGAATTAGATAGTGGTAATGTGAGTGCGCTGGAATTAACGCGTGCTTGTTTACGTAATATAGAAGCTTTAGATGGCGACTTACACGCCTGTCTTTTAGTTGATAGTGAAGGAGCTCTAGCGGCTGCCGAAAAAGCTGATGAACGCTTACGTCAGGGTGAACGTGGTCCACTTTTGGGCATTCCTTATTTAGCCAAAGATATTCTAATGACAAAGGGTTTAAAAACAACGGCCGCTTCTAAAATTTTAGAAAATTATATCGCTCCCTATAACGCCACAGTGATTGAAAAATTAGAGCAAGCAGGCGCAGTTTTATTAGGTAAAACAAATTTAGATGAATTTGCTCATGGCTCTTCTACGGAAAATTCTGCTTTTGGTGTCACAAAAAATCCTTGGGATTTAAGTCGTGTGCCGGGTGGATCTTCTGGTGGCAGTGCAGCGGCAGTAGCCGCTGGCTTATGTTTTTTTGCACTCGGCACCGATACGGGTGGTTCAATTCGTCAACCAGCTAGTTTTTGTAATTTAGTTGGCTTAAAGCCAAGCTATGGTCGCGTTTCTCGCTTTGGTCTTTTATCGATGACATCTTCTACTGATACTGCCGGACCTTTAACTCGTAGCGTTGAAGATGCGGCGATAGTGCTTTCAGTAATTTCTGGAAAAGATGAAAGAGATGCGACTAGTCTTAACTTGCCTGTCCCAGACTACAGCAAGAATTTGGATAAAGGTATTAGGGGTCTGCGTATTGGTGTTGTTTCGTCTGATTTAAATGAAGGTTTAAATAAAGATATTAAAGAGGCTTTTTTAGAATCTCTGTCTGTCTTAAAAAAATCTGGGGCAGAAATTGTGGAAATTGAATTACCTTATAATAAATATAGTGTGCCGGTGTATTATGTAATTACTCCGAGTGAATTAAGTTCTAATTTAGCTCGTTTTGATGGCATTGGTTGGGGAATGTCAACGGAGGAATCAAACAATTTACTTTCTTTCTATAAAGAGAATCGTGGTCTCGGTTTTGGACCAGAGGCCAAGCGTCGTATCATGCTCGGGACTTTTGCTCTTAGTGCTGGTTATGCCGACGCTTATTATAAAAAAGCTCAGGCAGTGAGGGAATTAATTAAGCAAGATTTTCAGCAAGCTTTTAGTAAAGTAGATATAATCTTTAGCCCCAGTTCTCCTCATCCTGCTTTTAAAATTGGTGTTCAAATTAATGATCCTTTAGCAATGTATCTGGAAGATATATATTTGAGCGGCCCTTCTTTAGCTGGTTTGCCGGCTGTTTCCGTGCCTGGTGGTTTTGTGAATGAAGAAGGGAAGGATTTGCCCTTTGGTTGGCAGTTTATCGCTCCGTTAGCGCAAGAAGAACTATTATTACAAGTCGCCACCGCCTGGGAGAAAGTTAATAATTATTTTAAACGCCAGCCTAAGTTCTAGGCTGAGCTAATATTCTATGGAAGTTAAAAAAACTAGAAAAATCATGATTGCCTTGATGGTGATAGCGGTATTAATCTTTGCCGCAGTTTTGTTTTTAAACAATCACCTTGATTCAAAACAGGATAATAGACAGACTGAGCAGGAAATAAATGAGACAAATCTTAATGTGGGGAAACAACAAAGTTTTTTAAGTTCGGCAGCACCAGTTTTAAATGATGATGATTTTTATAGCGGCGATAGAGAGGCTAAATTAAAAATATTTGTTTATGAAGACTACGCAGATATTTTTAGTGCTGAATTAGATAGCACCTTAACTCAGGCACGGACGGATTTTGGTGATGACTTAGTTTTTGTCTACCGACCATATAATATTAATCATGATAATATTTCTTCACAGACCGCTATCGCGATTAGTTGTGCAGCTGATCAGGGAAGGGGTGAGGTTTGGCGTGAAAAAACTTTAGCGGCGACCGCTGATAATGTTTTAACAATTGATGATTGGCAAGCTTGGAGTGATGAATTAGATTTAAATGACAAAGATTTTAAAGACTGCTTGACTAATAGCTCAAAAAAAGAAAGAATAGAGGAATTAATGAAGCAGGCAAGCACATATTCTGTTTACGGCTCACCCGCAATTTTTGTAGGTGATGAAATGATTGTTGGCGCTCGTCCTTATCAAACTTTTATTGATTCTAATGGTGATGAAATTGAAGGTTTAAAACAAGTCATTGAAAGACAATTAAAATAATGCTATTTTAAATTATAGTTAAATGAGTCTGCCTAGGGGTGGACTCATTTATAGCTAAATTAAATTTGGAGAGTTCGCATAGTGGTCGAGTGCGCTCGCTTGGAAAGCGGGTATACCTTAATCGGTATCAAGGGTTCGAATCCCTTACTCTCCGC
>JAFGTW010000051.1 GCA_016938835.1 Patescibacteria group bacterium | reverse complement strand
TCCATCGCCCTACCCCGCTCCAACTGCGGTGTACCACGACAGGAAAGATGCCCGAAATCCGTGTCTAAACTTACACGCAAAACGTTAAGCAACATATTAAATAACGCTACAAAATGACAGATCTGCTTAAAAAGTTAAGACTAATATATCTGATGACATTGATTGTTCCAATTGCTTTAATTGTGTTTTGGTTTTTGACAATTGAAAAAGGGACTATCATGACGAATGATCCAATTAATGAGATTTTTAAATACTTGATACCTGTTTTTGGATTAATATCTATACCCTTAGGCTTTACTTTATTTAAAAACCGGTTAAAAAATATAAAAGGAGAAAGCAATATTGATTTAAAGGTCCAAATATATCATGGTTTATCTACACAGAGAATTGCTTTTATTGGTGCGATCGCAGTACTTTCAGCAATTGCTTATATATTTACTTTAAATAGTTTATACATCGCTTACACTATAATTTCTCTTGCTCTTTGTATTCCGATTTATCCAACTATTGACAAATTGAGACAAGATTTAGATTTGGATGACGATTCTATTGATTCTTATGTTTCTAATAATATCAATAAGAACTCATGGGTAAAGAAACCTTGGTTTATAGTAATTCTTATTTCGTTCTTAATTATTTCAAATTATAATTCGTTTAAGGACTTATTGAAAAACAGAGTTGTTTTGCCAAGTGTTCAAGTTGACAGCGGAGTAATAACTGATAGTATTTATCACAATAATTATCTTGACTGGACATTTATAATCCCTCCTGATTATAATATCATACCAACAAGTGAAATTGAATCTGTAAGTAAAAAAGGTAATAAACTGATTAATAATAAAACAACAAAATCTACGAAACCAATCAGACTTTTAAATATATCAAATGGTGCACTTGATTTAATGAGTAATTTGAATCCACGAGTCCTATTTCCTAATTTGACTAGCGAAGAAGTTTATTTTGATATAATTGGGAAAAAATTGAAAAATGCATCTAACGACAAAATAAGATTTGAAAAACAAAATCAAGGAGAAATGGAAATTTCTAATTTAATTTTTAAGTACATTGAATATACCGCAATTACTGAAACTGGCAATTCTGGTATGATGTACATTTCTAGATTTAATCAGGATTATATGCTAGATATCTCTTTAAACTATATAGACCCTCATGAGGCAATTAAAATAATTGACAAACTGAAAAAATCTAATTTGAATTGGAAATAAAATACGTTGCTTAACAATGTATAAATTTCATTGCGGTTATCGCGCTGACAAAGAGTTGTTTAGCTCGCAACAAAGGCAGTGGGGCACGACAGGGAATCACTCCGAAATCCGCAACGTAAACTTATACTCTCCGTTACAGCCTATATAAAAAAAGACTTTCAGACAGCCCAGAAAGTCATCGGCAGACTGTCGCTCTGTTCAGGTTCAGCGGCTTGA
>JAFGTW010000050.1 GCA_016938835.1 Patescibacteria group bacterium | reverse complement strand
TTATGTCTTTAAAACAAAAACAGGCTTTTAAAGCCTGATTTTGTGTTTTGCTCGGGGTCGTGGACGATGTTCGAAATAGTGTAGCTAAGATTAGATAAGAATTAAGGGGCTAATCTTTAATATTTTTTTATAATGCAATCTAAGTTACAAATTTATCAATATTTATAAAACTTTAAAAAAATATAATCTAACGATTACTTTTATTTAACAATTACTTTAAATTTCCCTCCAGCTTAACATATGAATCGGTAAATCCTCTTTATACTCTTTTAATTTATTTAATTTTTCACCCCAATTAATACTCATAATTCCATCTTCAGCAGAATACGATTTCCAATGAGGAATAAATTTAATAGGCAAAAGACCTAAATCACCACCAGCTCTGCTTTTTTTAAGACGCTATAATATTTTGCGATGGTGCCAACTCCCGCTAAGCTCACTCTATAATAATCACTTCTCCGTCTTTCAAAACCTTAAATAATAATTTATTTTCTATCATATACTCTACTGCCTTATTTGCACTTTCTGATTCTGGATGATCAGAGTGATAATGTGGAACTATGGAATAATTTAAAATATTAAGACCATCCCAAATAATTTTTTGTTGATTTCCGTATGGTCTTACAGTTAGATCATCCATTACATCCATTCCTCGTAGGGTCGGGGCTAAGACACATATTCCCGCACTAAAGCCTCCATACAAAATATCATTTTTAAGAATATTTTTTAAAATATTATCAAATCCACTCATCTTCATGGCTTGCCTTAACACAAAAAGATTACCTCCTCTTACCCAAATAACTCCAAATTCTAAAATCTTTTTTTCAAGTTCTGTTTGTTTATCAAAATACTCTCGCAAATTTAATACCTCTACATCTAATCCCAAACTTTTCAATTGATCAACATCGGTCACTTCGCTTTGTTTGCGTCTTTCTGTATCACTAGAGAAATCTAAAGCATTAGGAATATAAGCCGTTTTCTTATTTTCCCTTTCTTTTTGTTAATTATATCATATTTTTAAAGTACTAAGTAACATTTGATATTAATATCTTTTTCGTAGAATGTCAAATATTTTTCAGGTACATTCAATATTAAATTGTAACACTTATTCAATTGTATTCACGTAATGAAAATTTAAAATAAATTATATGACGTAGATTCGAACCAATATTCGTCAATAAAATCAGGTTATTTGCTAAAATATCCAAAATATAGTGAAAATGTTCGAACCAATTTAACATAATAAAAACGGGCATTTCTGCTCGTTTTTATATTGCTTGCTCGGGGACAGGGATTTCCGCCTCAGCGAATTCGCCGTCGCTCATTCGCTTCGTTGTCGCGGTCAGAGTTAAAGCTCCCCCGGAGCTTTAACTACGCT
>JAFGTW010000049.1 GCA_016938835.1 Patescibacteria group bacterium | reverse complement strand
TTGGCCATGTGCCGCAGAGGTATTTACTAGAAGTGACTTAACCCTCTACTTTTAACTTCAGTTATAAATGGGAGGGATTACAATTCATTAAACTTTACAATTGCTCTATGCAATAAGTTAAATTCTGCAAACAATCTAAACTTAATTTTTTGTGTTGGCGTAAGCTGATTCCCTATTTCATTTAAAATTTTTAGTTTGGTTTTTCTGGATGCAAACGCGCCCTTTAATACAAACAAATAACTGTTAAAAACTGTTTTTTGTAATAAGGAATTATCGGCCTCATCAACAAATCTTTGCAAATAACCAAACGCTTCTGCCCGCTTAAAAACATGATTATCTAAACCAAATTTTGCTTTGTTGTTGTTCCAAGAACCCGGTACGTTAACGCGATAAACCGACATAGTATCAGGTAATAGATAAGCGCCCTTTTTATAGGCTGTTAGCATATGCAAAAAGATATCAAAAATACTGGCTTGTGACTCATCAAAAAACGCTTTTAGCAGAGGTACTTTGGTTGCTCTAAAAAAAGACGACGCTGTAGCTAACTGACCATTTGGTTTATTTACAACCGCTTCAAACATGATAATGGGATTATTTAAATCTACAGGATAATCCCCAATTTTACCTACCCTTTTTTGCGAAATTGCGTCTAATAAATACGCGGGGTGTAAACATAAATCAATTTCTGGATTATCCTCTAAAACCTCAAACTGCTTTTGTAATTTTAGTGAGTCAATCCAATAGTCATCTCCCTCACAAATCGCAATGTATTTGCCACGCGCATGCGTATAGACAAAATCAATATTGACTCGTTTGTGAAATTGGTACTGGTTTTGTTCCGGAAAAATAGTTTTGATAATATTAGGATATTGCGCTGCATAATCAGAAATAATTTGCCTATTAGCATCCGTTGACCCATCGTCATAAATAATAATTTCAAACGGAAAATTAGTCTCTTGCATTAAAAAGCTGTTTATCGCTTCCTTAATATAAGCCTCATGATTATAGGTTAAACACCCTATACTCACCATTGGCTCTGTAATTAAACCGCCCCAGTTTTTTGTAATGTCTTGTTCTGTTTTCATGTGGTTTCTCTTCGCGTTTGTTTACGAGCTGTTATCAGCTCTTTAACGAGTTTAACGGATTTAAATTTTAACAAGTACGAGAGCGTTAGATATGAAAGGCTAGCAACAATAGCGGCCATAATTAACACAAGCATGTCATTTAATTCGGTAATTAATATAAAGGCATATATAGGTAAAGATACCAGTATTGCTAACAATAAATTAGGCGAAATCTCTTTTATAAAACTCCATAATCCATAGTTAATGTGCTTACTTAAGTAAAAGGTGTGAACTAAAAACACTAAAGTGGCTGCTATTGCTTGCCCTAAAATCATGATTTCAATGCCATGCGGTAAAGTTATAAAAAGGGTACACACAATAACTACCCTAGCAAAAATACCAAGACTAAATACCAATTTAGCTCTACCTAAACTTTTAAAGATATTTTCTGACAATAATGTAAATGGATAAATCAGACTGGTGAGTAGCATCAGTTGCAGTAACTTTGCTGATTCAAACCATTTCTCTGGCAATATCACCGTAAAAATAAGTGGCGATAACATGGCAGAAAAAATAAGTATCGGAAAAATAATGTAACTAACCATCGCTAATACTTTGCCATAACCTAACTTTAAACGTAATTTATCATTTTCTATTTTTGAAAAAACAGAATAGGTTACCTCCTGAACGGCACTGGTCACTTGTCCCACTACCAATCTTTTTATACGATCAGCAAAATAATAACTACCTAGCAAAGCGATTGGATAAAACTTAGCAATGACCAATACAAACAAATTGATAAAGATAACTCTTATGATTTCGTGCGCTAATAAAAAACCACTGAAGCCCATTAGTTTTTTTAATGCCTTAAACGAAAATTGATAACGCGTGCGCCATAAGTTCATACGCCAATATAATACTGAAGCAACCAATGGTGCCACTAACATCTGAAAAACTAAAGCGAGTACACCATACTCAAAAAAGGCCATGGTTAGCGCAACCAACCCAGCAATAACACTACTGGGTAGGGCAACTTTTAGTTGTTGTTTAAATAGCATTCTTTTTCTTAACAGCGCAGTTGGCACTACGGCAAATGCCTGAAATAAAATCGCTAGCCCTGCAAGTTGAATTAGGTTTTCTAAGCTCGGTTGATTAAACGTCTTTGCAATAAAAGAAGCACTAATAAACAACGCAAAGTAGATAAGCAAACTCAACAAAATATTGGTAAAAAAAATGGTATCTAAATCATATTGTGTTACATATCGCTTACGTATAATCGCATCAACAAAGCCACCCGTGACCAAAACATACGAGATCTCAATAAAGATTGCAATAATAGCCACTAAACCAAAGTCTTCGGGAACCAAATACCACGCTAATATTAGAGTGACAAATATTGCAAACCCTTTTCTAAGTAGCTGCTCTAAAAACTTCCATAATGTGCTGTTTAATGTAGCTACTGCATAACTAAGTTTACGCATATAAGAGTTAACTTCCCCATAAAAATATATTGTTGGATGAATCG
>JAFGTW010000048.1 GCA_016938835.1 Patescibacteria group bacterium | reverse complement strand
TGTTGATTCTCCCCTTAGGTATACTTCTCTAAGGTTATAGATTTCTTGTCCTTTAAATGACATTTGGCAGACTGTTTTACTGCCTAACTGCAGGGTTTCTACTCCTTCTAATGTACATCCATTAATTAGGTAGTAGCTTGCTTCGTATAGATCGCTGGTGGATACTATGTTCATGTTTTCTCCTTACGAGAAAATCCATCTTTGACAATCAGCCTAAACTTATAGTAAAATATTGCCATGTCATAGAGGAACTTCCTCTTGTAATATTGAGCTTTGATTTTCTGTTCTGGTCGCCAAACTAAAAGCAGATTATCAAGGCTTTTTTTATGCCCAAATGGGTAGTTTACAAAAGTGTGTCAAGTAGTTGTCATCACTTTTAATAGTTACTATTATGATAACAAGTTTCACATTTGTCAATATGAAATGTTAGGGGATGATAAAATTAAATATGCCTAGAAAGATACAAAAAGAATTACCCCCAATAGAACTTTTAGATGAAAAGACGGTTAGCGAGAGGATTATTGAAGCCAGAAAACTTAAAGGGTTATCACAAAATGAGCTAGCGGATAAAATAGGTATAACAAGAGAATTATTCGCAAGCTATGAATTAGGCAGATCAAGAATATATGATGAAATGTTAACAAGAATAGCAATCGCTCTAGATGTTACACCAAATAGATTACTTGGTTTTGAAAAAGATGAAAATACAAAGGAAAATATTAGTTTAAGGTATACAAAACGTATCAAGGAAATTGAAAAATTACCTGAACATAAAAAAAAGGTTATATTAAAAACAATAGATGATTCCATTAAAGCAAATAAGGAATAGCAGTAATACAGTTATTAATAAATTGACACATGATATCACATAAGCTATCATTATAGTGTGAATATACAAGAACTAGAAAATAAGAAAAAAGTCAAATTTATAGACTTACTTCATATATGCATAAAGTATTTTGGAGAACCTAGAATAAGAGGAAGCCATCATATTTTTAAAATGCCCTGGCAAGGTGATCCAAGAATTAATATTCAGAAAGATGGTAATATGGCAAAAAGCTACCAAGTAAAAGCTGTTATTAAAGCCATAAGGAAAATGGAGGAAATTAATGGATAACATTGTAGAAAAATATACTTATAGAATTGAGTGGTCAGAAGAAGATAAAACACATATTGCAAAATGCCTAGAATTCCCTTCCTTACTAGCTCATGGGGAAACTGCCCAGGAAGCATTAAAAGAAATGGAATTTGTTGTAAGTGAAACTATTTCATGGATGAAAGAAGAAGGTGAAGTAATCCCAGAGCCCTTAAGTGCAAAAAAATATAAAGGGAATTTAACTCTTAGAGTTCCTCCAGAATTACACCGAGCTCTTGCTATAAAGGCACTTGAACAAAGCGTTTCCATAAACCAATATATTGTTTCAAGACTTTAAAATAAAATGATAACAACGCCCTTGCAGCAGTTCCAGGCTATTTTCATCTTTGCTGAAGCAAAGCACATCAACTGCCTATAATCGCGCCATTATAGTCAGTGGATTTGAAAATAGCCTTCCACGCCTCAGTCGTCCTTATTAATTTAAGGTTCTCCTTCGGTAGACAGAACCAGTTGCTTCTGT
>JAFGTW010000047.1 GCA_016938835.1 Patescibacteria group bacterium | reverse complement strand
TTAGTATAACCGAAGCTTTAGGTATAGATTCTAAGAATACTTTAGAATCTTTAGCCAAAATTAAAACGGTGGCTGGTAAAATGGAAAAAATAGAAGCTGACCAGGATTTCACTGTTTTAGTTGACTATGCCTTTGAGCCCAAGGCTTTATCTGCTTTGTATGAAAATTTACGACATTTTAATTATCAACGTTTAATTCATATTCTTGGTTCTACCGGTGGTGGGCGTGATCAGTCTCGTCGGCAAATTCTTGGCAATTTAGCTGGTAAAGAGGCAGATATTGTTATTGTTACTAATGAGGATCCTTATGACGAAGATCCGCAGATAATAATTGATCAAGTTGCCTATGGTGCTGAAAATGCCGGCAAAGAAGTAGATAAGAATTTATTTAAAGTATTAGATCGGCGTGAGTCTTTTCATTTAGCTTTTAAATTAGCCAAGGCAAATGACCTGGTTTTAATAACTGGTAAAGGGGCGGAGCAGTATATTTGTGGTAAAAATGAGCAAAAATTTGCCTGGGACGACCGTAAAGTGGCCAAAGAGGAATTAGAAAGGCTATAATTATTTAATTTTGAATTATTAAATCTAAGCCGCAGACGAAGTTATTTTCTGTGCATAAGCTGTGCATTGACAAATCTTGACGAATGTAATATTATAGATAATACAATCGGGTATCAGGTATAATAATGATAAAATTTGTCGGTAAGGTGTCAATTTCTTCTCTATATCACCAATCCGCTTTTTTTGTATTATTAGCTTGAATTCACTTTATAAATAATTTTTATTCTAAAGTGATTATAAAATATAGCTGCAATTAAATATCAACTCAATAACTCAAGCTCATTTAAGTTTGAGGTTTTTTTGTTGAAAGCATCTATTCTCATCATGCAATAAAATTCGGGCCAGCTTATCGTCAACCTGCTTGACAGGCGATGATTGGTTTGTTGCCCTTAAAGCTCTATGCCAAACACGAGCACTGTAGATAAAAAAATAGCTGAACGTAAATTTTTTACCGATTTTAAGGCGGTCATGCCTTTGCCGGATTTAATTGAAATTCAAAAAGATTCGTATCGCTGGTTTTTAGAAGAAGGTTTAATTGAATTATTTGATGAAATCAATCCTGTAACCGATTTTATTGGTCGGGATTTAGAATTGTATTTTGAAGACTACTATCTTGATGAGCCGAAGTTTACTGAACTTGAAAGTCGTTTAAAGAATATTACCTATGAGTCTCCTTTGCGCGTAAAGACTCGTTTAGTTAATAAGAAGAGCGGACAAACTGTTAATCAAGAGGTTTATTTGGGTGATTTTCCGGTGATGACCGATAAAGGTACTTTTATTATCAATGGCATTGAGCGTGTAGTTGTGTCTCAGTTAATTCGTTCGGCTGGGGTAATGTTTACTGCTGAGTTTGTTAAAGGTAAGAAATGTTATGGCGCCAAAATTATTCCTAATCGTGGTGCTTGGCTAGAAATTGAAACTGATTCTAATAAAGTTATTTGGGTTCGCATTGATCGTAAACGTAAAGTAGCCGTAACTTCTTTGTTGCGTGCTTTTGGTTATGAAAGTGATGAAGAATTAAAGAAATTATTTGTTGATGTTGATTTAGTTAAAGATGCAGATGAGCTAACTTTTATTGAAGCGACAATTGAAAAAGATATTGCTAAAGATGAGGCCGAGGGTTTGCAAGAAGTTTATCGTCGTATTCGTCCGGGTGATTTAGCTTCAGTTGATAATGCTCGTCAATTAATTCATTCAATGTTTTTCCGTTTTGATCGCTATGATTTTGGTCGGGTCGGACGTTATAAACTAAATCGTCGTTTTAATCTTGATTTAGCCAACAATAAAGAGAATAGAGTTTTAAGAAAAAAAGATTTATTATTAATTGTTAAGGAGGTTATTCGTTTAAATATTACTAAAGAGCCAGAAGATGACATTGATCATTTAGGTAATCGTCGTGTGCGTGCTATTGGTGGCTTAATTCAGAATCGTTTTCGTGTTGGTTTAGCTCGTATGGAGCGCATTATTAAGGATCGCATGTCTACAACCGATATTGCTACTTTAACTCCAAATAAATTAGTTAATTCACGTCCAGTAATTGGTGTAGTAAAAGAGTTTTTCATGTCATCTCAATTATCTCAATTCATGGATCAAACTAATCCTTTAGCTGAACTTGAACATAAGCGTCGTTTATCAGCCATGGGTCCTGGTGGTTTAACTAGAGAAAGGGCTGGCTTTGATGTTCGTGATGTACACTCCACTCACTATGGACGCATCTGTCCTATCGCTACTCCCGAAGGTCCAAATATTGGTTTAGTTGGACATCTTGCTAGCTACGCTAGATTGAATAGTTATGGCTTCTTAGAGGCTCCATATCGTAAAGTTAAACACAGTAAAGCCGGTAGTCATGTTACTGATGAAATTGTTTATATTGATGCTTTTGAAGAAGAAAAATATATAACAGTTGACTCTACCATTCCAACTGATGCCTCTGGCCGCTTTATTCCTGCTCGTTATGAGGTAAGAAAATATGGACAACCAGGCATGGAGGATGTAAATAAGATTGATTTAGTTGGTGTAGCTGCTAATCAGATTATTTCTATTGCCACTTCTTTGATTCCTTTCATGGAGCACAATGATGGACAGCGATCCCTTATGGGCACCAATATGCAACGTCAGGCTGTTCCGCTAGTTAAAGCGGAGGCGCCTGTAGTTGGTACTGGAGTTGAAGCCAGAGCTGCTCGTGATAGTGGACATGTCGTTATTGCTAAAGAGGATGGCGTAGTTGTTAAATCAGATGCCGCTGTGATTGAAGTAGAAAATAAGAAAGGTCAGGTAATTAAATATGCTTTGAATAAGTTTTTACGTTCAAATTCTTCTACCTGTATTAATCAACATCCTTTAGTTATGGTTGGCGATAAAGTTAAGGCTGATCAAATTCTTTCTGACGGGCCATCCATTGATAATGGAGAATTATCTTTAGGTCGCAATGTTTTAGCCGCTTTTATGACTTGGGATGGCTTCAATTATGAAGATGCAATTATCATTTCCGAACGTTTAGTAAAAGAAGATATATATTCATCTATTCATATTGAAAATTATACTATTGATGTTCGTGATACTAAACTTGGCCCGGAAGTAATAACTAATGATATCCCAAATATTAGTGAAGAGAAGTTAAAAAATTTAGATGAAGAGGGTATTATTCATATTGGTGCTGAAGTTTCTTCGGGTGATATTTTAGTGGGTAAAATTACCCCTAAAGGTGAAACTACTTTATCAGCGGAAGAAAAATTATTACGAGCCATCTTTGGTGAGAAAGCCAAAGATGTTCGTGATTCTTCTTTATATCTTGAACACGGGGAGCACGGAAAAGTGGTTGATGTTAAGATTTTCTCTCGTGAAGAGGGCGATAAATTAGCCGCTGGTGTTTTACAATCTATTCAGGTTTCAGTAGCTAATTTACGTAAGATTCAGGTTGGTGATAAGATGTCTGGTCGCCACGGTAATAAAGGCGTTATCTCTAAGATTGTGCCGGCTGAAGATATGCCTTATATGGAAGACGGAACACCAATTGATATTATTTTATCTCCTTTGGGTATTATTTCTCGTATGAATTTGGGTCAGTTATTGGAAACTCATATGGGATTTGCTGTAAAGAAATTAGGTTATCGTGTAGCTACTCCTGCTTTAAATGGTATTACCGAAGAACAAATTAAAGGTGAATTAAAGAGGGCTGGATTACCTGAAGATGGAAAGGTGACTCTTTATGATGGTAAAACCGGTGAAGCTTTTGATCATAAGATTACTGTTGGCTATAAATATGTTTTGAAATTAAACCACATGGTGGAAGATAAGATTCACCAGAGATCAATTGGTCCATACTCTTTGATTACGCAACAGCCTTTAGGCGGAAAAGCTCAATTTGGTGGACAGCGTTTCGGAGAAATGGAAGTTTGGGCTCTTGAAGGTTATGGCGCCTCTCATACTTTGCAGGAAATGCTTACCATTAAGTCTGATGATGTTCCTGGTAGAAGTAAGGCTTATGAAGCTATTATTAAGGGTGAGGAAATTGAAAAACTCAATGTTCCTGAATCATTTAATGTTTTAATTCGTGAGTTGAAAGGCTTAGGGTTAAGCGTTGAATTACTTGGTGGTAGCAATGGGCAACCAGCCTCTGAAGTCGAAACAGAGCTGGATATTGAAGAGAAAAAAGATGCTCGCTTTGATTATGATAAACCGGAAATAATTGTTGCCGAAGAACAAATAGTAGATGCGACCCCAGAGTCATCTATTGAGTAATCATTGTGCTTAAGTTTTAATCAATCAAAATATTTGATAATATATGTTGAATCCAATCAAAACTAGCGACTTTAACGCTATTCGTCTCAAGCTTGCTTCTCCCGAGGAAATTATTTCTTGGTCTCATGGTGAAGTAACTCGTCCAGAGACAATTAACTATCGCACGCAGAAGCCGGAAAAAGACGGTTTGTTTTGCGAAAAAATCTTTGGTCCAACGAAGGACTGGGAATGCGCTTGTGGTAAATATAAAAAAATTAGATATAAAGGGATTGTTTGCGATAAGTGTGGTGTTGAAGTAACTCGTAGTGTAGTTAGACGTGAGCGTATGGGTAGTATTTCTTTGCAAATTCCTTGCACTCATATCTGGTTTTTACGTGGCATTTCTTCTAAGATTGGCTTATTGTTGAATTTAGGTATTCAGTCTTTAGAGAAGGTAATATACTTTGCTAGTTTTATTGTGATTGATGTTGATGAAAATTTAAAAGAAGCAACTTTAGAACAGATTAAACAAGAACATAAATCAAAACGTAAAAGTATTGATGGTGATTTAAATCAGCAGATAAAGAATATTCATGAAAGTCGAGCCAAGTTGTTAAAAGATGGCAAAACTAAAACTGAAGCGGATGCGGAAATAAATAGTAAGATTAAAGAACTTACTCAATTAAAAGATGAAAAGATTGAACAATTAGAAGAAGATTTTGCTCAGGTTATTAAGGAATTAAAAGACCTTAAGCCTTTATTAATTTTATCAGAGCATCAATATCAGAATTTAAGTTTGAAATTTGGTCATATTTTTGAGGCTGGTATTGGCGCTGAAGCTATTCGTACTTTGTTAGAGAGAATTGATTTAGAAAAGAGTGTTGCCAAAGTGGAAGAGAAGTTGATTGATGTGGTTGATTCCAAGAAGGATAAATTAACTAAGCGCTTAAAGTTACTTAAGAGTTTCCTTAATAATAATTTACGTCCAGAGTGGATGATTTTAACCGTTTTACCAATTGTTCCTCCTGATTTACGTCCAATGGTGGCTCTTGATGGTGGTCGGTTTGCCGCTTCTGATTTAAATGATTTATATCGCCGTGTTATCAATCGTAATAATCGTTTAAAGCAATTAATTGATTTAAATGCTCCTGAGGTAATTTGTCGTAATGAAAAACGCATGTTACAGGAAGCAGTTGATGCTTTAATTGATAATTCTGCTCGCCACACCAAGACGGTCACTGCTTCTACTGGACAGAAGAGACAACTAAAATCTTTGGCTGATGGCTTGAAAGGAAAGCAGGGACGTTTCCGCCAAAACTTATTGGGTAAGCGCGTTGATTATTCTGGTCGTAGTGTTATTGTGGTAAATCCTAAGCTGAATTTAGATCAATGTGGCTTACCAAAGATTATGGCTTTAGAGTTATTTAAGCCTTTTATTATCAGTCAATTGATTAAGAGGGAAATTGTGCATAATGTGCGTAGTGCTTCTCGTTATATTGAAGCTGGACACGATGAGGTTTGGGATATTTTAGAGGAAACGGTTAAGGGGGCTTATGTGCTTTTAAATCGTGCCCCAACCTTGCATCGTTTAGGCATCCAGGCCTTTAGGCCGGTATTAATTGAAGGTAAGGCGATTCAGATTCACCCTCTTGTTTGTACCGCTTTTAATGCTGACTTTGATGGTGACCAGATGGCTGTTCATGTACCTTTAACCAAAGAGGCAAAACATGAAGCGTCTACTTTAATGCTTTCTTCTCATAATTTATTGAAACCGGCTACTGGCGACCCTATTGTTGCTCCTGGCCAGGATATCGTTTGGGGTACTTACTATATAACTCTTGAAGATTTAGCCAAAAAAGATTTAGAAGATAAGGATTTAAAACGTTTTTATAATGATGATGATGCTTTATTGGCTTATGAGAACGGTTTTATTACTTTAAATGAGCCTGTGATAGCTAAGATTAATGGTGAATTGATTCGTACTACAGCTGGACGCATGGTTTTTAATAAGATTCTGCCAGAAAAACTTCGTTATATTAATGAACTTGTTGGTAAGAGTAAACTTAAAGATTTAATTCGTGAATGTTTACGTCTTTATACTGAAGAAGAAACTGTTACTTTTATTGATAATCTAAAGAATAAAAGTTTTGCCTTTATTACCAAGTCTGGTCTTTCTTGGGGATTTGGAGATTTGCCGACTTTACCAGAAAAGGACCGTTTAATTAATGATGCTAATAAGAGTGTTGATTTAATTCGTGAACAGTATGAAGAAGGCTTGTTAACCGAAAGTGAACGTTATGCTAAGGTAATTGAAGAATGGACTAATACTAAAGACAAGATTGCTGATATTTGTAAGAAAGGATTGAGTAATATTTTACCAGTTTATTCTATGATTGATTCTGGTGCTCGTGGTTCCTGGGCTCAGCCAGTACAGATTTTAGGTATGAAAGGTTTAGTTACTTCGCCATCTGGAGCCATTATTGAATTACCAGTTAAGGGTAATTTTAAAGAAGGTTTCGGTGTGTTAGAATACTTTATTTCTACTCACGGTGTGCGTAAAGGTTTGTCCGACACGGCTTTAAGAACAGCTAATGCTGGTTATTTAACCAGACGTTTAATTGATGTTGCTCAAGACGTTATTGTTACTGAAGAAGATTGTGGTGATAAGAAGGGAGCTCATTATACATATTCTGAAGCCGATAAAGTAGGTGATGATTTTTATAAAAAGATAATTGGTAGATTTTTAGCTCAAGATATTGTGGACGAGAAGGGCAAAATTATTGCTAAGTCAGGCTCTTTAATTAATGATGATGTTTCTAAGGAATGTCGTGAACATAATATTAAAGAGTTAAATTTACGTTCAGTCTTAAGTTGTCACCTACACAAAGGTGTTTGTGCTAAGTGTTATGGTTGGGATTTGGCTTATAATAAGCCAGTTAAATTAGGTTCAGCTGTCGGTATTATCGCCGCTCAATCTATTGGTGAGCCAGGAACACAGTTAACCATGAGAACCTTCCATACTGGTGGTGTGGCCGGACAAGATGATATCACTCAAGGTTTACCTAGAGTTGAAGAAATCTTTGAAGCTCGTAGTCCAAAGAAAAAAGCTTTAATGTCTGATGTTGCTGGAACAATCAAGATAGAATTTGCTCAGAAAACTATTAAAGATCAGGATGGTAAAGATATTATTGTTCCTAACCCTCAAGCTAAAATTCTTAGTATTACTTATCGCGGTAAGGAGCAAGAAAAATATTATTTTTCTGAAAAAATTAATGAAATGAAACTCGCAGCTGGCATGACCGCTAAAGATAAGAAGAAATTAGTAGTAGAGCATGAAGTTAAGGATGGACACAAAGTTGCCAAGGGAGCGGTTTTATTTAAAGTTGGCGCTGAAAGTGTTAAGGCTAAGTCTGCCGGCGTTGTCTCCATTACGGATAAGTATATTGGTATTTCTAAGGATGTAGATAAGGTAAAAGAATTTTCTATTTTGAAGGGCACGATGATGATGGTTAAGGATGGAGATACAGTTGAAAAGGGAACTCAATTAACCGAGGGAAGTTTGGATTTAAGAGAATTATATAAACTAAAAGGAAAATTAGAGACGCAGAAATATATTATTCGTGAAATTCAGTATGTTTATTCTTCTCAGGGTCAACCTTTAAATGATAAACATGTAGAAATTATTGCTCGTCAAATGTTCTCTCGATATTTAATTACAGAGGCTGGTGATACTAATTTATTGCCAGGCGAAGTAATTGAAACAGAGGTCTTTGAACACGCTAATTTGGAATTTAAGAAACCAGCTAAGGCCGATCGTCTATTAATGGGTATTACTAAAGCTTCTTTAACTACCGATAGCTTTTTATCTGCCGCCTCCTTTCAAGAGACCCCCCGTGTGTTAATTGAAGCAGCTGTAAATGGTAAGATTGATTATCTTGAAGGTTTAAAGGAAAATGTTATTATTGGTTGTTTAATTCCGGCTGGCACTGGTTATAAAGGCAAAAAAATACGAGATGAATATGAAGCTATTCAGGCCCAGCCTGAAAATGTAAAATCTTAAGATTTATTATATTTATAAAATCCCTCCTTTTGGAGGGATTTTTGTAATTTATACTGTATTTTTTGTGAGAATCTTAGTATAATAAGGTTAGTTTACTGGCGGTTTAAAAATGATTAAATACTCGCATTTCATGGCCTTTTTTAAATATAAAATAAGAATATTTTGGTTAATATTATTAGTAATAATAATTTTCTTTTTGATTTGGCAAAAAGTGTCCCCATCGGGTGAATGGACTTGTCGGCAGAATTTTAATGTTACTTCACTCAGTTTAGTTAAGGACACTCTAGGTGGATATTCTTGTTTGTCTAATCCTACGCCTACAGAAAGAGTGATTAGTGGTGTTAGCGGTCCTCTTGTTGTTTTAGCTGATCCAGTTTATTTTTCAGTTTTTACACCACGGTCTTTTAGTCGGGTTGAAGTAGAAATTACCTATCGTCCTCACTTAAGTTCTTCAACGCCAATAGTAGAAGCCGGGTTTTTAGCGGATAATAAACTTTGGCGCTATGATTTACAGCCGGTATATAATCTTTGGCTGGAAAAAGGGTTAACAGATTGGCAAGTATTGTCTATGGGGAGCATTCATCTTTTTCAGCGCCAGGCAAAGTTTGATTCAATTTTTGATTTTCTTGATGCCTGGCAAAATAATGGCAGCTCTATTTGTAGTACTCCTCGCTGCTTAGCAATTTATAATTTTGATCTTAGTGGCTTTCCGCCAGCTCTTAATCAAAAACAATTAAATGAGACTTCTAAATCATTGGTTTTTCCCTATACTATCCGTGGTGCCAATCAATTTTATTTTTATTTATCTGGCTCTACTTTAAATTTGAGCGGTGAATTAATTGATCGTAATGAAGGCAAAGACAAGGATCCGATAGAATTGTCAGTATATAGCGGTAGTAGATTGGTAGCTTCAACTAAGATTGAAGATAATGGCATGGAAATCGAGGGTAGCGGCGACTTCAGTGAGTCTAAGATTTTTCAGATGAATAAAAGTGGGTTAAACCCTGGTTTATATCGTTTAGATTTTCGGGCTAGTGATGATCTTATGATAAATAATTTAAGTTTAAATGTTCAGTATTTTTCAGCTTTACGCAAAATTTGGCTGGAAAATGATGAGCCTATTCATTTAATTACCGATTCTTCTTATTTGCAGGTAAAGACTTTAAGTCCGGCTGCTTTGCAAAAATTAAAATTTGATGAAAAATTTTTAAATATTGAAGAAATATACAAGCAGTATGAAATTAAAGGAATAGAAACCGACAATCATGAGATTGACTTGGCAAAGGGTGGTTTAATTTTAGAAAATAATGGAGTTTTTTCTTTAAACAAAGAATCAATGTTTAATCCTGATTATCCCCGTCTTGATAGATCGTTTGGGACATCTGCTCAATTTGATTATATTTTGGCTGATTATGAATCGGCAAAAAATGAGAGTGATAATTATTTAAGCAGTCGTTTAGATTTTTCAACTTCAAGTTTTTATCGTGAAAAGGGGCGCTATAATTTTATCATATCTGTACCAGGGCTTAAACTTAATCAGGCAGACGCTAGCTATTTAGAAATTAAAGAAATAAAAATGCGTTTTTATGGTAATAGTTTGTGGTTCAAAATAAGAAATTGGTTAAATATATGAAAAAAGCTGTAATTATTAAAGAATTTTTTTATTTTCTTAGCTCCTTGTTATTATTAGCTGTTTTAGTTGAACTTATATTTCCGGGTTTATTTATTCTATTTTTTAATTTGGCTTTCTTAACCATGTTATGGTTAATATTGGCTTTACTAACATTACTATATGTACGCCAATAAAAAAATAATTGTAGTTTTACCAGCTTACAATGCCGCTAGGACTTTAGAGAAAACTGTAGCCGAGTTACCAGCGCTTGTTGACGAAGTTATTTTAGTTGATGACGCTAGCAGTGATGACACGACTGAAATTGCTAAAAAACTCGGTTTATTTGTTTATCGTCATCAAAAAAACGGCGGTTATGGGGCTAATCAGAAAAGTTGCTATCGTTTAGCTCTGGAAAGAGGTGCTGATATTGTCGTAATGGTTCATCCAGATTATCAGTATGATCCAAGATTAGTTGTTTATTTTGCTTCATTTATTGCTGATGATTATTTTGATGTTATGTTGGGCTCACGTATCCGCAGTCGTCGAGAAACATTGGCCGGTGGTATGCCTCCTTATAAATATTATGCTAATCGCTTTTTAACTTTTGTTGAAAATGTAGCTACCGGACAGAACCTGTCTGAATGGCACACAGGCATGCGTGCTTATTCGGCTCAAGTATTGCAAAGTTTAAATTTAGATAAAACTAGCAATGATTTTGTTTTTGATACTCAGGTTTTATTGCAAATAGTTGCTCGTAAATGGCGGATTGGCGAGATTCCGGTGCCAGTCCGCTACTTTCCAGAGGCTTCATCTATTAATTGGCGACGGAGTTTGAGATATGGTATAAGCACCCTGTTATTATCAATCAAATATCTTTGGCGTAAGCCTTAAAAAGTCATAAATAATTTTTTATTTTATTATTAATAATAAAATTTACTTAGTATTTTCAAGCATGTTAAGTATATTTAGGCGTAAAATTAAAGCAGCTTATAAGTGGCGCTCTTGGCATGCTTATGTTTTGTTAGTGGTGGTCATTGTTACCGTATATGCTCAGAGTTTATTTTTTGATTATAGCTACCTTGATGATCAGCAGTTAATTATAGAGCATGCCGATATTCTTGAAAGAGCTAATCCTGGAGAAATATTTTTAAATGATGTTTTTTTTAGTTCTTCTAAATATTATTATCGCCCATTATTGACATGGTCTTTTGTATTGGATTGGCATTGGGGCAATACTTCGGTGTTTGCTTTTCATTTTAGTAATTTGATTTTTCATATTATTGCGGTTTGTCTGTTATTTTATCTTTTACGCATGATTGGTATTAAGGAAAAAATGGCCTTAATATTAAGTTTAATATTTTCTATTCACCCAGCTTTATCTCAGGCTGTGGCTTGGATACCCGGAAGAAATGATGTGATGGTTTCCGTGCTTGTTTTTTCTACTCTTATTTTTTGGTCACGTTGGTTACGTCGAGAAAAATTATTTGATCTTATCTTCTTGTGGTTATTTTTTGCTGCATCTCTATTAACCAAAGAAACCGCAGCTTTATTACCATTATTTGCCTTGGTGTGGATTTTTGTTTTTGAGAGGCATAATTTTACTTGGCTTAAGTTTATTTATGCTGCATCTGGTGCAGCCACAATTTTTTTTATTTGGGTATTATTGCGGGTCACTGCTTTGGGTGGATTAGAAACGGGGACTGTTTGGCAATCATTTGGACATAATATTTTATCACCATTAATTTTTTTAGGTAAGGCAATATTGCCAGTAAATTTATCCGTTTATCCAGTTTTAGCAGATTCAGTTTGGTTGTTTGGAGTTATATCTTTTGGGGGGTTGATGTTATTGTTGTATTATTCTCGGCCTTTGCGGTGGAAACGTTTATTGTTTGGTTTTGCCTGGTTTTGGTTATTTTTAGTTTTAGGTTCAATCCGTCCAGACAATGATCTTTTTCGTAATTTTATGGAGCATCGTTTATATTTGCCAATTTTTGGTGTGTTAATAATTTTGGCGGAAACTGAAAATTTTTGGAAGAAGCGCTCCTTATCTTTTCGTTACTATTTTTTAGCTGCTATTTTTATTACATTTATTGTTATCAACTTGGTTCATACTCGCAGTTTTCAAAATCGTTTATCTTTTTGGCATCAGGCAGTTGCTAGTTCGCCTCACTCTCCTTTAGCTCAGCGTAATTTAGGGGCGATGTATTATTTAGATGGTGATTTAAATTTAGCTGAAATGCGTTTTCGTCAAGCTTTACAATTAAATCCCCAGGAAGTAATGGCTCATAATAATTTAGCGGCAATTTATATTGATCGTGGCGACTTATGGCGAGGAGAGATTGAATTAAAAAAAGAATTAGAAATTAATCCAAATTATGATATCGCCTTGTTTAATCTCGGACGTATTTATTATTTGCGCGAACAGTATCAAGAAGCAATGGTTTTATGGCAGAGAGCTTTAAAGGTAAATCCATATAATAAAGAAGTGGAGTTTTATTTGCAAGAATTATCAAATAAGTTGAAAACAGAGAATTTTCATTTAAATAAATAAAAATCATATTATGACATATTTACAGAGATTAATTAGCCGTCCTATTACCAGTATTACCGCCGCCGCTGCTTTGGTAGCATCTTTTTCTATCGCTTCACGTTTTTTGGGCGTTGTCAGGGACCATATTTTAGCTGGTAGCTTTGGGGCTGATCTCAGTTTGGATATGTATTATGCTGCCTTTAGAGTGCCTGATTTCATCTATAATTTGGTGGTTTTAGGAGCTTTGTCGGCCGGTTTTATCCCTATTTTTTCGGAAATGATAAAAAAGTCAGAAATGCATTTAGCCACTAAAGACAATTTAGTTAAATTAGCTAGCAATATTTTTAATGCCTTGCTTTTATTAATAATCTTTTTCTCTGTTTTGGGTATTTTATTTGCCGATACTTTAACCGCTTGGGTGGCACCAGGTTTTAATATTGAGGCTAAAATGCAAACAGCTGCTTTAACTAGAATCATGTTCTTGTCTCCAATTTTTTTAGGTATGTCTGGAATCTTAGGGGGAATTTTACAGAGCTATAAGCGCTTTTTTGTTTATTCTTTATCGCCGGTATTTTATAATCTAGGCATTATTTTTGGTGCTTTAGTTTTAGCGCGTTATTATGGTTTGCCTGGGTTAGCTTGGGGTGTAGTTATTGGGGCATTTTTGCATTTCGCTGTGCAGTTGCCAACAGTTTGGAAATTAGGCTTTCGCTATCGATTTTATTTAGATTGGAAGGACAAGGGTTTGCGACAAATTGCTCGCATGATGGGGCCTCGAACTTTATCTTTAGCAGTATCGCAAATTAATTTAGTAGCGATGACGGCTTTTGCTACCACACTTGATAGCGGTTCTTTAAGTATATTTAATTTAGCTAACAATCTTCAGTCTTTTCCTTTGGGTGTTTTTGGTATTTCTTTTGCTGTAGCTGCTTTTCCATTCTTGTCAGAAAATGCCTATAATATGGAAGAGTTAAAAGGACGCTTCTCCTCAACTATTCGTCAGATATTATTTTTTATTATTCCAGCTTCAGTGTTGATTATTACCTTAAGAGCACAGATTATACGTGTTATTTTAGGTAGTGGCGCTTTTAACTGGACGGACACAGTTTTAACCATGGATACTTTAGGATTTTTTGCTCTTAGTTTATTTACTCAGGCAGTTATCCCTCTATTAGTGCGTATGTTTTATGCTCGTCGTGATTCTCGTACACCTTTTTATCTTGGCTTAGTATCAGTTGTGGTAAATATTGGCTTAGCTTATTATCTGCGCCAGTATTTTGGAGTCGCTGGTCTCGCTTTAGCTTTTTCTATTGCTAGTATTTTTAATTTTGTTTGTTTATGGTTGTGGTTATATATAAAAGTTGGGTCTTTAGACATTGATAAAATATTTAATTCTGTTCTGAAATTTTTAGCAGCTGGTATTGGCACCGGATTAGTAGTTCAAGTCTTAAAATTTTTAATTTGGCCATTTATTAACATGCAAACTTTTGCCGGTGTTTTTACGCAAATGGCAGTGGCTGGCACAGGAGGTTTGATCACTTATATTTTTCTTTGTTATTTATTTAAGAGTGAGGAATTATTAGCTGCTATTACTATTTTTAAGAAAAAGTTGCCTTGGAAAAAAACTGATTTAGCTGATCAGGAAGAAGCTAGGGGATTATAGTGAGGACTTGCTTGGCCTTATAATTAATGTTAAGGTGTTTAAGCGAAAAGAATCTTAAAATATCAATTTTTTCGCTAATATAATTTAATTATTATCTTTTAACATGAGCGAATCTAGTAATAAAATTCGTAATTTTGCCATTTTGGCTCACATTGACCACGGTAAGTCTACTCTGGCTGACCGTATGCTTGAAATAACTGGAACGGTTGAGAAGAGAAATATGAAAAATCAGATTTTGGATGGTATGGACATTGAGCGTGAGCGCGGAATTACTATTAAACTACAACCAGTTACCATGCAATATCAAGGTTATCAATTAAATTTAATTGATACGCCTGGGCATGTTGATTTTTCATATGAAGTTTCCCGTTCTTTAGCGGCGGTGGAGACGGCCGTTTTGTTGGTTGATTGTACTCAGGGTATTCAGGCTCAAACTTTGGCCAATCTCTATTTAGCCTTGGAGCAAGATTTAACTATTATCCCGGTGGTTAATAAGATTGATTTGCCAGCCGCTAATGTGCCCAAAACTAAGGCAGAAATTGTTCGTCTTTTAGGATGTAGTGAAGATGAGATATTAACTTCTTCTGGTAAAACCGGGGAGGGTGTCGAGTCAATTTTACAAGCAGTTATTACTCATGGCTTAGCTCCAAAGAAAGAAGCGGATACTGTTTCCCGGGCTTTAATTTTTGATTCTAAATATGATGAATATAAAGGAGTCGTAGCCTTTGTTCGTGTTTTTGAGGGCGAACTACGCAAGGGCGATAAGATTAAATTGTTAGCCACCGATGCTTATAGTGAGGCTTTGGATATTGGCATTTTTAAGCCTGGTTATTTTTCAACTGGATCTTTGCAGTCAGGAGAAATTGGTTATGTTGTTACCGGTTTTAAACAAGTAGGCGATTGTCGTGTTGGCGATACTTTGGTAGCAGGAAATTATAAAGATAAGGTAGCACCCTTGGCTGGTTATAAAGAAGTGACTCCGATGGTTTTTGCTGGTATTTTTCCACGTGAAGGTAGTGATTTTGAGGACTTACGTGAAGCCATGGATAAATTAAAATTGAATGACGCCGCTCTTTCTTTTGAACCAGAGCGATCAGACGCTCTTGGTTTCGGTTTTCGTTGCGGCTTTTTGGGACTTTTGCATTTAGAAATTTTTCAAGAAAGGTTGCGTCGTGAATATGGCTTAGATTTAATCGTGACTGTTCCTAGTGTTGCCTATAAAGTTGTTACAAGTAATAAGGAAGAGCTGATTATTCGCACCCCACAACGCTTACCCAATCCTAATGAAATTTCATTTATTGAAGAACCATGGGTAAAGCTTGATATTATTACGCCGCAAGAATATATCGGAAATATTATGAGTTTGTCTCAAGAAAAGAAAGGTATTTATAAAAATACCGAATATATTTCGGCTGGCAGTGATGAGGCTCGGGCAATTTTACATTATCATATGCCTTTATCGGCTATTTTAACTGATTTTTATGATAAGATTAAAAGTGTTTCCGCTGGCTATGCTTCCATTAATTATGAATATTTGGATTATCGTGCGGCCGATGTAGTGCGTATGGATATTTTGGTTGCAGAGGAACAGATTGAAGCCCTAGCGACAATTGTTTATCGCGATGACGCTTATCGACAAGGTAAAGCCATTGTAGATATTTTAAAAGATACTTTGCCTCGTCAAATGTTTGCTTTAAAAATTCAAGCAGCTTTGGGCGGAAAAGTTGTGGCCGCTGAACGTTTGTCAGCGATGCGTAAAGATGTGACCGCTAAACTTTACGGCGGTGATGTTACTCGTAAACGAAAACTTTTAGAGAAACAGAAAAAAGGTAAAAAGAAAATGATGGCCGCCGGTAAGGGTAGCGTTGACATTCCACCAGAAGCTTTCGTTAAAATATTAAAGAGATAATTAATTTATTAAAATAAAATTATGAAAAGACGCAAGAAGATTATTAAAGTCGCTTGGACAATTATGTCAGTTATTATTATTATTTCCATGATTATTTTTACCTTTGGAGCGACATTTTTTTAAGTTTATATGCATAAAAATTGGAAAATATCGGAATTACCGCCAGTGGATTTTAAGCGGTCCGTGCCAGAAGTTGATGAAGTTTTACTTAATATCCTTTGGAATAGAGGATTACAAAGCCCAGAAGCAGTTCGCGCTTTTTTAAGTGATGAAATTGATTCTGCGCTTAGTTTTGACCTGTCTGCAAATGGTAGTTTAGTGTTTTATAATCCTTTTTTGTTTCGTGATATGCAAAAGTCAGTTGATCTGATTATTAAGCATATTAAAGCTGGTAATAAGATTATTGTTTATGGTGATTATGATGCTGACGGCGTTACGTCTTCGGCCGTTTTAGCAGAAGCGCTTATTACTTTGCACGCTCAGGTGGAAGTTTATTTGCCTGATAGAGTCAGTGAAGGTTATGGTTTAAATAATCAGGCTCTAAAACAATTAAAAGATAATGGAGCCGAGTTAATTATTACCGTTGATAATGGTATTAGAAATAAGGCGGAGGTAGAATATGCGCAATCAATTGGCTTAGAGGTAATTATTACCGATCATCACGTTTTGCCAGAAACAAAAGAAGAACTACCTGATTGTCTCATTATTGATCCAGCCGATAAAAGTGATACCTATCCTTGGCCATATTTAGCTGGTGTGGGCGTAGCTTTTAAATTGGTTTTGGCAGTTTTGTCTCAATCTAAATTAGAGGCTGAACAAAAGCGTTTAATTGCCGAAAGATCTTTAGATTTAGTTGCCGTTGGCACTATCGCGGATATGGTTAGTTTATTAGGAGAAAATCGTTCTTTGGTAAAGAAAGGTTTAGATATATTAAATCAGAATCGTCGTCTTGGTTTAAGAGAAATTTTTAAAACAGCCAAAATTGCTATTGATAAACCTTTGGAGGCTTGGAATGTTGGTTGGCAGCTTGGTCCACGTTTAAATGCGGCTAGTCGTATGGGGCATGCCAATAGCGCCTTTGCACTTATTGTGGCTGAAAAAGAAAATGAAGCTAAAGAATTAGCTTTGGAATTGAATCAACGGAATCAAGAACGTCAGCAAATCACGGAAAATATTATTAAGCAAGTAGAAGAGCAAGTTGATCCTAATAATTTGCCTCAAATTATTATTGGAGTTGCGCAAGAAGATCAATTTTGGAATGAAGGCGTGGTCGGTTTGGTAGCGGGACGCATCTGTGAAAAATATCACCGCCCAACCTTAATTATTACTCGCATTGTAGAAGAAGCGGAGATGGATAAGGAACAGGAGCAAATTTTAGCCACCAAGGTTAGCTATAAAGGCTCCGGTCGATCTATTGAAGGTTTTAATTTAATTGAAGCCGTTGAGTCCTGTTCAGAGCACCTTGATAAATACGGCGGACATCCAATGGCTTGTGGTTTTTCAGTTGATGATGTTAATAAGTTGCATAATTTTAAAGAAGCAATTTTAGAAATAGCTAAGAAAAAATTAACTCCAGAGATGTTGATTCCTCAATTACAACTTGATGCTGAATTAAATTTTGCAAACTTAAACTTGGACTTAGTAGAAAAGATTAATACTCTGGCCCCGTTTGGACAACATAATTCTCAGCCAAAGTTTGCTAGTAAAGAGCTAAGAATAGACGATATAGTTTTAATGGGTAGTGAAAAGCAACATATTAAATTACGTTTATCTAGTCTTGTTAGTTCTGAGGCTAACTCTTTTTGGGCAATTGCTTTTAATTCTTCTGCTGATTATAGAGATTTAAGAATAGGCGATAATATTGATTTGGCCTATTATTTAGACATAAATGATTTTAATGGCCGCAGAGATGTACAATTGAAGATTATTGACTGGCAATCGTCGGCCAGTGTCAAGAACTAAACATTTTTTAATAAATAATAAAATCTTAAAAATTAATTTATCTCGTTTATGTCTTTGAAAAAACATTGCGTCAGTTGTTTTTTAAATACATAAACAAAAAACCATGAAACTTATTATTCATAGTGACGGTGGCGCCCGGGGAAATCCTGGCCCAGCTGGCATCGGTGCCTGTCTTCATGATGAGGCCGGTAATTTGCAGGCTGAGGTCTCGCTTTTTTTAGGCATAGCCACTAATAATCAAGCAGAATATAAAGCTTTGTTAGCTGGCTTGGAAAAGGCATTAGAGTTAAAGGCGGAAGAAGTTGAGTGTTATTTAGATAGTGAATTGGTGGTTAAGCAAATTAATCATGAGTATAAGGTAAAAAATAAGGAATTGGCACCGCTGTTTTTACAAGTCTACAACATTTCAACTAAGTTTAAAAAAACAAAATTTATTCATATACCACGCGAGCAAAACAAAATGGCTGATCAGTTAGCTAATGATGCCATGGATCGTGGTAAATAATTTAAAATTAAATATATAAAGATTAGTAATATTTTTGTTAAAAAAACCATCCTTTCGGATGGTTTTTTAATACGATTTTTGCTTTTTTGCTTACTTATTTAGTATCTTTTTATAAATAATTTGCCGTTAGAATAGCTTTGAGCGGAATTTTTTATAGTATTTACATTA
>JAFGTW010000046.1 GCA_016938835.1 Patescibacteria group bacterium | reverse complement strand
AGACATAATTTAAGTTCCAAAGTGGTTCGAACGTTTTTGAGATATTTTGGATAATTTATAGTAATTTACAGAAAACCCTTGATTTTATTGGTTAATATTGGTTCGAATCCGAGTTCTGTTATTTCTAGTTTTAGCGTATAAACGTTTCACTTCTAGCTTGAATGTGCCTTCACTACTATTGACATAAAATAAATTATGTGATATAATAAACTATTCTTTAAAAATTTTATAACCCTAATAAAAAAATTAAAAATGGAAAGATCGCTGATATTTAAAAAATGGGCGTCCACTAATACGGCACTCTTTAGTATGGTTTTTTGCTCGTTTTTCTACTCAAGTCCAAATTTGGGAGCAACTTTATTCTTGATGATAATGATATTCATCCTTACTCTAACTCTAAGATTAATATTTTTTAACAAAGGAGTAAAAGAAACTCTTCTAAAATTTGTCCAGTTTACAATTTCTTTCCTAATAGGTATATTGCTTGCAATAGGAGTTCTATATCTGAGAACTATTTTCTCCCTTATCTAAAATTATAGAGATATTTGGGGCAGGATAAAGAAATATAATGATAAAAAATGTTCACTTTAAGCAGTCTAACCAACTGCTTTTTTTATTTCTAAATAAACTTATTAATAACTGCCATACGATCTAGTCCTTAATTTATTGTACGGATACGGTTGATTATCACGAGTACTAATCTATACCACAAAAAGTGGACACGAAAGTGTCTGCTTTTTTTGTGGGTAAAGTAGGATGTAATAAAATAAAGAACTAAATCAATAATTTGCAAAATGACATATATGCGGCAAAGTTTTGAAATCAAAGGATTTGGGACAGTTTTTTAATCCTTTAGCTTGGATTTGAACGATAAAAATGTTATAATAACCTGGAATTTACCAATTTCTGGTTTTTTATTTTTAGCTTAAATATGGAAGAAAAATTGTTTAAAAACGTATTATTAAGAGAAAGATGAAAATCTTTTACTTTATTTATAATAAAATTTTAATTTAAAAACATGAAAAACAAATTTATTAAACATAAAATTGCTTTTTTAGCAATGGTTATTTTTTTAAGCTTAGGATTTTCTGCTTGTTCTACATCTAAGCAAAACACAAACAATGCTAATGTTGCCAGTAATAATGTGACAACTGATCGTCGTCCAGACTTTGGTCAGCCAGAAAGATTGCCTGATGTTAGGGGTATAGTCAAGAGTGTTAGCGGTAATGAGGCTACTATATTAGAGGTTGAAGCCAGTCGGGGCACAGCGTCTTCTACTCAAACTACTACAGAAAAAGCCGCAACTTCTTTAACTGGAGAGATGGCCATACCTACTGGCAGTGGTCAAGGAGGCGGCTTTATGGGTGGCGGCGGAAGACTAGCTGATGATAGCAGTAGGAGTGATATGTTAGAGAGGTTAAAAGAAATGAGTACGGGAGAATCAAAGATTCTTATTCCGGTTGGTATTAGAATGTTGAAAGCAGATACTTCTAGTGACGACGGTAAAAGAGAAATGCTAGAGGCTAATTTATCTGATGTGACTGCTGATAAGACTCTTACTATTTGGTTAGATCAGTCTATTACTGATAAAAAAGTAGCAGAATTTGTATTAATCAATTAATTTTATTTAAGTTAATCAAAGATATGGAGAAATCAATTATTGAAGAGAGCAAAATGGCTCGTAGGGGTTTTTTAGGTAAATTATTTCATAGTAAGATATTTTTAGCCGTTTTGGTTATTTTAATCGGTTTAGCTATTTATTATTTTGTTAGTGGTCAAGAGGGGAAGAATGATGTTGCTGTAAGTGCTCAAAAACAGGCAGTAGCTAAAGTTGAGGATTTAAAGATTTCCATTAGTTCTAGTGGTAAGATTATGGCTAAAGATGGAGTTGAATTATCCTTTCCGGTAAGCGGCAGTTTAGAAGTAGATAATGTGTATGTAAATGAAGGTGATACGGTGAAAAAAGGTGATAAAGTAGCTTCTGTGAAGACGGAGAGTTTAGATTTTGAATTACGTAGTGCGTATAATAATTATCAATCAGCTTTAGCTTCATATAACTCTAAAGTAGCGCCTGCTTCTGATAGCGAGATTGCTAAAGCTAAGTCCTCCATAGAACAAGCAGAGGTCTCTTTAGAACAGGCTCAGTTAAGTTTAGAACAAACTAAAATTAGTGCAGATAATTCTATCGCTAATGCTGAAGCTTCGCTCAAGACAGCTGAAGAGAATTTAAATTTAAATCGTAATATTGAGGACAGTGAAGTAGTTAATAATGCTTATTCTAGCTTATTAAATAATATTAAATCAATTAGCATACTCTCTCTTAAATTATTAAGAGATTCGGATAGCATTATTGGTGTAGATGATACTTATGTAAATAATGAATTTGAATTGGGCTTAGGCGCAAAAAATTCTTCTTATATCTATTTATCAAAAGGGAGCTACTCAGCGACCAAGGAATTAGCCTATGATCTTCAGTCAGATCTTTTAACTGTTAATTCTGCTGATCATTTTGCTATTGACCAAGTAGCTAATAAGGCTCAAACCCTTCTAGATTCATTACAAGATCATTTATATAATATGCAGAATTTAGTTGATGCTTCCATTACTTTTTCTGGACTTTCTCAGACTAAGCTAGACGGCTTTAAATCAATGATTAGTTCTAATCGTTCTAGTGCTAATTCTTCTATACTATCTTTAGATAACTCACTGCAGTCTTTAAGTAATTCTAAAAATAGCGTAAGTCAATATCAAACTGCTTATGATAAAGCAGTACGTGATTTAGAATTAGTTCAGAGTCAAGCAGAGCAAAATATTAAAAATGCGGAAATTTCTCTTCGTTCCCGTGAATTATCTTTAACGCAAGCGCAAAACGATTATAATGATTTATTGGCTCCAATTGACAGTAATGATTTAGCCTCCGCTAAGGCGCAATTAACTTCAGCAGCTATTTCTGTAGATAAAGCTAAGTATAATGTAGAGCAGGCAACCTTGATCTCCCCGATTGATGGTGTAGTTTCTCAATTAAATTACAAGCAAGGTGACATAATTTTATCGGATAGTGCTAAAACAATGGCTACAATCATAAATAATGATACATTATTTATTGAAGTAAATATCGAAGAATCTGATATTAGTAAATTAGCTGTTGGGCAAGTAGCCAGAGCTTCTTTTGATGCGGTAGACGGCTTAACTCTTGAGGGTGAAGTGAGTTTTATTTCTATGACTTCGGAGACTAGTCAAAATGGTATTGTTACTTATTTAGTCCGTATTTTAATTAATGATGTAGGGGATTCGCAGATAAGAGAGGGTATGACTGCTAGTGTAGATTTTATTACTGCTGAAGCTAAAGGTGTTGTCGCTATACCTGTGGCAGCTATACGTAATATTGGTGGCAAGCCCTCGGTAGAAAAAGAAGATGGCACAATTGTTAATGTGGTTAGTGGTTTTACTGACGGTAAGAAAGTTGAAATAATTAGCGGCCTATCCGCTGGTGATAAGATTATTTATTAATTTATTATCCTATGGAGAAAGCAGCAATTCAATTAGAAGGAGCAAAGAAATCATACTATTTGGCTAATGGTGATGAAATTCCTGTGTTAAAAGGTATTGATTTATCAATTAAAAAAGGAGAATTTGTGGCCATTATGGGTGAATCAGGTGGTGGCAAAACAACTTTATTAAATATTATTGGTTGCTTGCATCCATTATCTAGTGGTAAATATTTTCTTGAAGGAGAAAATATTGGTAATGTAAGAGATGATTTTACTTTGGCCTTTATTCGTAACAAAAAGATGGGTTTTGTTTTCCAACAATTTAATCTATTTTCTCGTTTATCTGCTTTAAAAAATGTCGCTTTACCAGCTTTATATGCTGGTACAACGGCCAAAGAAAGAGAGGGAAGAGCAGTTAAGTTATTGTCATCTTTAGGAATGAGTGAGAGAGTTCATCATAAGCCAAGTGAATTATCGGGAGGACAACAACAGCGAGTAGCTATTTCTCGAGCCTTAATCAATGACCCGGAAATAATATTAGCTGATGAACCAACTGGGGCTCTTGACTCTAAATCTGGCTTGGAAGTGATGAATATTTTTACTGATTTCAAAAAGAAAGGAAAAACGGTGGTAATGGTTACTCATACAACTGAGGTTGCTAAATATGCCGATAGAATTATATATTTGCGTGATGGGGTGGTCTTAGATCAAGATTATAAACTTAAGAGCAATTACTAATATGTTTATTGAAATAATAAAAATGGCTTTTGAGTCTTTATTGTCTAAGAAAACCAGAACATTATTATCAATGCTCGGTATTATTATTGGTGTAGCCACTGTTATTGCTGTTTTTGCTATTGGTAAAGGGGCACAAAAGTCAGTTAGTGATCAGTTTCAGAATTTAAGTGCTAATTCAGTTTTAATTACTTCTAACCGCGCTCGTGGGGTAATTAGTAGCTCAAAATTAACGACCGCTGATGCAGCTCTTATTTTAGAATCAGCAGAGAATATTAAATCAGCTGCTGGTGCCATTCAAGGAAATCTTAGTGTTTCTTACGACGCAACGGATAAAAGCTATGGTGTAATTGGTGTAGATGAAAATTTTATTGATATTGCTAATTTAAAGATAGAAAATGGCAGAGGGATAGAAATAGATGATATAGATAGCAGGCTAATGGGAGCGGTGATTGGTTCTACAGTGGCAACCGACCTCTTTGCTGATGATATTAATCCTGTTGGTGAAACGATTACCGTTGGTGGTAAAAAATTGGAAGTAATTGGAGTAATAAAAAAGGTGGGTTCACGTATTGGCATGATTTCAGTTGATGAAAGCGTAATTGTACCTTCATCTACAGCGGAAAAGAGTTTATTGGGATCACAAGGACAGGTAATAATTAATGTTTTAGTTGATAATATTGATAATACTGCTTTAGCCACTAGCACTATCAGTTCAGTGTTGCGCACTGAACATGGATTAAAGGTTAATCAAGAGGATGATTTTAGAATTATGGATGCTGGCAGCATGGTTGCAGCCGCTCAAGAATCAGCTAAAACCATGTCAGCTCTTTTGACCGCCATTGCCGCTATTACTTTATTAGTATCTGGTATTGGTATTATGAATGTGATGTTTGTGACTGTAGCAGAGAGAACTAAAGAGATTGGCATTGCTAAGGCAATCGGCGGTAAGCAGTCAGATATTTTAACTCAATTTTTACTTGAATCAGTTATTCTATCAACTATTGGCGGTTTGATTGGTATTACTATAGGGCAATTAGCTATTCCAATAATTACTCATTTTAATTTAATCCCTTTAGCCGCTTCCATTAATGGTCCTATTTTAGGTTTTTCCTTTGCCGTTATTGTTGGTATTTTCTTTGGATTTTATCCAGCTTTTAAAGCCAGCAGATTGGATCCGGTAGATGCTTTACGTAGTGAATAATCAAAGTAGTAAATAATTAAATTAGATAAAAACAGCTTTTATAGCTGTTTTTT
>JAFGTW010000045.1 GCA_016938835.1 Patescibacteria group bacterium | reverse complement strand
CCTAAATCCGCCGTACTGGCAGGCAAGCTGAGCTTGGTAATACTTTCAGGTAACCAACTCAAGCTCATACCACCCGAAAAATACGCAATGGCCAAAGCCCATAAAACGACAAAACCCACTAAAATTAAACTCACGGTAAAACGCATATAAAACCCTTTTAAATTCAATAAATTTAACCAGGCCTGGTGGCTGATAAAATTAATTTAACTCTGACCCTGATTATTTTCAATTAAGAGCAAGAACCTTGAGGTTTTTAAAGCTAAAATTCTCTGCTTCATAATTACGACCATCAACACGAAAGCCTAAGCTAAGAATTTCTTGATATCGACTAGGTACTGAATAAAACACAACATTTATTCTTGCCTTAGCTCCTTGTGGTAAATCTAAATCAATGTCACGGCGTTGATTTTTCTGTTCTGCACGTGAAACACGGTAATCAGTAAAAATAGCGCCATCCTCCATCACCATTTTCCAATTATCTAAATTTAACCATGTTTCCCCTCTAACATTATTCACCATAAAATCACAGGCAATCGTATCGGCTTTACGGTCACAGTTTACATGTTCAAATTCAACGCCACGATAGTAAAGGCTGCCTTTATCTAAAGTTACAGAGGGTGTCCCTTGTGTAAAATCGGCACTGTAATATTCACGCCCAATTACAAAATAAGAGAACGAAGAAAGTGTATAGATAAAGAATGAAGCAATAAAAAACAGATACTTGTTTTTTAAATAAGTCCAAATATACAAAGAAAGCGAAAGAGTAAAAATTAGTGCAGTCATTAAAACTAACACGTACTCTGGTCGCCAGATTGTATAAAAATACACTATAGGATCTGGAAGCAAAAACTCAATTAATGCCCAAATAGTACTGATAAATATGGTGAAAAAGCCTAAAAGTCTGCCAATAAAACTTTTCTTTTTTACCGGTTGTAGGTTGATGTTTTCGGTGACTATTTCTTTGTTCAAAGTTTTACTCCTAAATAGATAGTTTATGTAATTCGTTTTGTTTTGATATGAGCATTAAAATCAGTTAACGTTTATCTGCTTATTCTTTAATCGGTATCTTAAGTTCACCTGAAAGTAGCTTTGGTAGTAAAGAATCTCTCAAATTATCAAGAGTTTGAATTTGATTTGAATTAACCTCAATCCGTTGATCCATTGAGCCGATTAAATTCTCATATTGAGTCAATAAACCTATATTAGGGGCTATAAAATCAACGGCATTCAATTCATTTTTATTAATTGAACTGAACACCGTACCATCGGAACCGCTATCACTTAGATTTTTTTCAATATGGCCTATGAAAGCGTATGTAAAACTTCTTGCACCCGACTTGTGTCTTATGGATGCGACGCCACGCCCAATACAGCATTCTTGATTTGCCATGTTCCTATCACCCACGGGCGCTCTAACGCTAATCAACGTATCGCCTTTTTGTGCGAGACGTTTAGGATCTGTTGTGTATATTCTTGGTGTTGGATATCGAAAGCTAAAATCTCTTCTTCCTTGAAAAAATAACATCCCCTCGCCATCTTCATTGTAGGTATCGCCTTTTGGAGAT
>JAFGTW010000044.1 GCA_016938835.1 Patescibacteria group bacterium | reverse complement strand
TGCTCAGGAGCTACGGTTGATACTCCTAAGCCTTGTCCTTTTTAATTGTGATATTACAGATTCAATAAAGACTCCCGTTTTGGGAGTTTTTATTTTTGTAAATATTTGCTATAATGCCTTTATATGCCTTTAATTGATCCCGATAAAATTGGTTGGAGTTTAACGAAGATTTTTGCCGTTGAATTTTTAGCTTTAGCAATTATAATTACTATAATAGCTGTTTTATAATATGCCTGAATTGCCAGAAGTGGAAACGGTCCGTCGAGATTTGAAAAAATATTTAGTTGGCGCTCGTTTCCAAAGTATAAAAATAATAGATTTTAAGAATGTCGCTCCTGGAGCGACTTTTTTGGCTAAAATATTACAAGGAAAGGAGATAATAGATTTACGACGTCGAGGAAAACTGCTTATTCTTGATTTAAGTATTCCAGATAAGCATTTATTATTTCACTTAAAGATGACAGGCCAACTTATTTATCAACAAAGTAATAAACTGTTGGCCGGTGGGCACAGTTTATCTGAGAATTCTCTTTCTGAGGCTGTGGGCGGAAAATTACCAAATAAATATACTCGCGCTATTTTTATCTTCGATTCCGGCGGAACTTTGTATTTCAATGATTTGCGCAAGTTTGCTTATATCAAGCTGGTTGGTAGTCCTGAATTAAAGCAAATTCTAAGCAATAACTACGGTCCGGAACCAATGGATAGGGAATTTAGTCTTGATTATCTCGCCAAAATATTTAAAACTCGGCGAGCGCCAATAAAAGCGGTTATATTAAATCAGAAGTTAATTGCGGGATTAGGCAATATCTATGCTGATGAAGCCCTGTTCGCGGCTAAAATTAGACCTGAGAGGGCCGCCGAGAGCCTAAAAAAGGGGGAAGTGCTGGCTCTACAGCAATCAATTGTAAGTATTATTAAAAGGGCCATTAAAGCCCGGGGTACAACTTTTCGTAATTATGTTGACGCTCAGGGCAAAAAGGGTAGTTTTGTGAATTATTTACAGGTATATCAGCGGCAAGGACAAGCTTGCCCGGTTTGTTCTAAATCAATTATAAAGACAAAAGTGGCTGGTCGCGGTACTCATTATTGCCCTCATTGTCAAAAATAGGGATATTTTCCTGATATAAACGAATAGTTAAGCTAAAATGGTTGACTTTTGTTTGTTTTTTATTTATTGTATTAGTGTAATTAAATAATGTAAAAGTGTACGACTAGATTGCGAATTCAGGATTAGCGAATCGCGCCTTTGTCGTTTTTGTATCTTATGTCTCAGGATAACATGATCAAGCTCGAATGCACGGAGTGCAAAACTGTAAATTATTTTTCTCACAAAAATAAGAAGATTTTAAAAGAAAGATTAGAGATGAAAAAGTATTGTAGTAATTGTAAGAAGCATACGATGCATAAGGAGACTAAATAAATTACACCAGCCGCCTCTTTGCGGCTTGGTTTTTATAAGCTTTAGTTTTTAAGCGGTCGCTTATGCGACCCCCATGCCCATTATGACTAAAAGCCTGACTAAGCCTTTCCTCTTATTATTATTAGGACTGGTTCTTATTGGATGTTATTTTGTTTTTAAACCGTTTCTCACTGAAATTTTGGTGGCGGCAATTTTAGCATCAATTTTTTACACACCCTATCTAAGACTAGTCACATTCTTAAAAGGACGCCAAAATTTGGCTGCCCTTTTTATGTGTCTTTTCTTGGTTTTATTAATTATTATCCCAACTGTTCGTTTGGTTATTTATGCTGGTCAAGAATCAGTTGATGCTTATGCCCAAGCGGTGACATTCTTTAATGAACATAGTGTGAATGGGGTAATTCAAACCAGCGTTTTGCCTGATAAGTTATTTGGTGTTTTTGATATTTCTGGTATTTATTCTAATGATAATTTTAAAAATCTTTTTCTTGATGTTTTGAAACGTTCAAGTAATTGGCTATTATCCGGTGCTACTGTTTTGGTGAAGGGCACAACTAATTTTATCATTTCTTTGCTCGTGATCATTATTACCATGTTCTTCTTTTTTGTTGATGGTAAGAAAATGTTAGAACGTTTGATGTACTTATCTCCTTTACCGAACGCTTATGATCGGGAAATATTTCAAAAATTTAGAGCAGTTAGTTATAGTACTATTCTATCAACCTTTGTTACAGCCGCTGCCCAAGGTTTAGTTGGTGCTATTGGTTTTGCTATTATTGGTTTCCCAGCTTTCTTGGCTGGTATTTTAGTTGGCCTTTTATCGCTTTTACCATATCTTGGTTCAATGCTTTTCTATTTGCCTGTTGGTATATACTATCTTTTAGTTGGTCAGATTTGGCAGGGTATTTTCATTATCCTTTGGGGCGCGATTATTATTGGTAATATTGATAATATTATTCGGGCCTACATGATCAAAGGGAAAGCTCAGGTTAATCCTATCTTTGTAGTCTTTTCTATTTTAGGTGGGGTAGTTCTCTTTGGTTTTTGGGGGGTTGTTTTAGGTCCGCTTGTCATAGCTATTGCTGTTACTATATTACACATCTATGAATTGGAATTCTGTGAGGCTTTAGATGGTGGTGAATGTTCTGAGAATAATAAAGAGGCTTTAGAAGCAGCTAAGAGAGTTGAGGCGGAAAGAGTTGAAGAAAAAAAACAGGAAAAGAAGAGACATAAGGAAGTGTTAAAAAATTTAGGTAGAAAATAATTAATCAATATATATGAGTAGTCGTGTAGATAAAATATATTTTTGCCGTATTTGCGGCAATGAAGTGAAATTCATTCGTGATGGAGGCAGTCCCATTATCTGTTGTGATGAGGAGATGCAGATTAAAAAATCGGATTATAATGGGGAGGAGTAATAGTGTTTAAGTATTATCATAACCCTCCAATTTAGGAGGGTTTGTTGTCTGGTTATAATGACTTGTCAATTTATTATAGAGATAGTAGAATAGAAAAGATAAAATTGCGGGATTCGTATAGTGGTAGTACAGGGGTCTCCAAAACCTCTAGCGGGGGTTCGATTCCCTCATCCCGTGCGAGTAATATAAAAGAGATGCAAAAGCATCTCTTTTGTATTACTTCTCGAACGAAGTGAGAGGGGAATCGAACGGGTGGCAGTGAGCTAGAGATTTGTCAGCAGACAAATGTCGCAGCGAACGCCGTTCGAAGCTCTGGGAGAGCTTCGACGCCACCCCTGGACAACGAATGAGTGAGCGACGGCGAGCGAATGAGGCGAAATTCCCTCATCCCGTGCTCTTGACAAAAAGTATATCTTATGATATACTTTTTTTGATAGTTAAAATAGTATTTATGAACCTTTAAAATAAAATAGTGATGGAAAAAGCTGAATTAAAAATTAAGATTGAAGAGGTCCCCAATGAAGATATTCTCATTTATCACATTAGTGACATTCTAAGCGAAATGAAATTAAGTTTTGAAACAAAGGATGACCTGAAATATGGCGGACTCTATTCTTTTAACTTTGAAAAAATTGAAGTTCCTGAAGAATTGCAGTATTTAGCAGGTGCGTTACTTACAAATGTTGATGGTTTGTTGAACGTGGATTTTGATAGGTATAAAATCAGTTTTGAGAAGGCATCGGTTTTTGATTGGAAAGATATGGAACAAAAAATCATTCCAATTATCAACAAAATGGTAGCAAAAAAAAGAAAAATGATTATCAAAGAGAGAGTGAGAATGAGTATCAGCAAAAACGGTTATGCTGTGCATACAAAAGTTAATTAATAAGTAAGGACATTTTTTAACCCTAGAGCTAAAATAGTTTTAGGGTTTTTATTTTTTACATAAATTTAATTTTATGACAGCGAAGATTATAGGTATTATATAGAATCATATTTTAAAAAGTAATTTATATATTATTCTATTTATACTTAGTTCCACTACTACTAAGCATTATTAGGTCGTTGAATTGGCAGGATAATAGGCCTTAAAAACATAACTCCATTTTTTAACCATATTTTCTAAGTAGTTCCATTCAAGACTTTCGACTCGTGCATATAAAAATAGCTCTAATTTTAGAGCTATTTTTGTTTTACTGTTTTGTTAGACTAAACTTATGCTATAATTAATTTGATAACTAAATTTAACTTTATGTTGAGATTAAAAAATATAATAAAAAAAACAGCTATTTCTATTCATAATCATGAACTTAGTTGTTTGTTTTATTTAACTTTTTTTATTCTATTAATGGGTACAATTGCCTATCATCATATTGAAAATTGGGGGTGGTTAGATTCATTCTATTTTAGTGTGACAACCTTGACTACTGTTGGTTTTGGTAATATTGCTCCTGAAACAAACTTTGGTAAATTATTTACCGTTTTCTATATATTTTTAGGAATTGGAGTCATTTTTTCCTTTATCACCGCAATCGGTCATACTAATCAATCTTTGCGCAGAAAGAATAGAAAGTAATTGATTATAAAAAATATGCCTAAAACAATCATTGTTAATGATCTAATGCAAACAGGTTATAGGTATCAGTTAACTGAACCAACGGGTCGTAATTTTGCTGTTAATTTCAAGCCAGAATTAAGCCCCAAGGAGATGTTATCTTTGGGCGTTTTTGGTGGAAAGTATTTAACTGATTGTCGGAATGAGTTCCCAGCGAGCTGGTTTAAAGGAGCTAAGTTATGTCATGAGTTTCATGATCCAAAACTTAATTTCTTTGGTGTAAATGCTAGTCAGTCTCTTCAGATTTGGCGTTTAAATAATTGGCTTCATCCTGATGATCCTCGTGGTTGGTTTCAATGGTATTGTCGTTATTATCTTGGTCGCCGACATGAAGATGACGCTAGACAGATAAGGCGGTGGCGTGCTTTTAGAAGACATTTATCAGCAGTGATAAAGAATTGTGATAAGGGAGATTTTACTTGTCGCAAGAAACAGCGGCAAGCTCTTTTACACTGGGCCTATGATAGTCGGAGGGTGTGATTAACGATGTAACATTTTGCTGTAATAAACGTATTATTAAGTAGATATCATAATATAAAAGCAGTGGAAATTATTTTCTTCTGTATTTATCAAAAAATATGCCAAAAGAGGCTAAAAAAAATGTTAAACAAAATAAAGTTTTAAAAGTACCAATTGAAAACAAAGATCAAATAAAAATTAGTAAAGACGAGATTTCTAAGAAGTTAAAGAAAGTAAGCGACGAAGTTGTTAGCAAAGTTAATTTGTTAAAACAAAAGTTTGATGATACTGATCCAGCTACAAAAAAGAAAATTGTAGCCGGTGTTAGTGCCGCCGCCGCTGTTTTAGTACTATTAGCCGGTATTGGTAAGCATAAAGGCAAGAAATAGTAGATCTATTCAATATATTTATTTAACAAGCGTCTTAATATTAGGATGCTTGTTTTGTGTTATGCTTATTAAATATATATAATTTTTGTGTTATAATAATAGTGATAAATTAACTTTAAATTTATGAATTTACAAAACAAAGTTGCTATTGTAACTGGTGCTGGTCGCGGTATTGGTCGGGGCATTGCTCTTGCCTTGTCGGCCGCCGGAGCTTCTGTTGTCGTTGTTGATCTTAGTCTTGTTGATTGTGTGAGCGCAGCGGCTGAAATTAAGGATAAAGG
>JAFGTW010000003.1 GCA_016938835.1 Patescibacteria group bacterium | reverse complement strand
TTTAAAGCGCTTTAGGCGCGATAATACCATATCCCATAAAGAGTAATTTCTTTACAATTATGGAATTCAATTCCATAATTGTAATATATTTGGAAAATGATAGCAAGAGAAGCAGAAAAGGCAATCAGGTCTTTAGCAACACAATTTAAGGCGGTAGCTGTGGTGGGACCCAGACAATCAGGTAAAACAACATTAGTCCGTTTTATTTTTAAAGACAAAGCCTATATAAATTTTGAAAATCCCGACATCCGCTTGTATGCTATGGAAGATCCAAGGGGTTTTTTGGCTAATTATCCGGAAGGCGCTGTTCTGGATGAGGTGCAAAGAGTACCTCAATTATTTTCCTATTTACAACAAATATTAGATGAATCTGCAACCAACGGTATTTTTATACTCACCGGTTCCAACAACTTTTTACTGCAAGAAAATATTTCGCAAAGTTTGGCTGGGCGAGTTGCTTATCTTAATCTGTTGCCGCTTACACTAAATGAGATAAGAGCTACCGGTGGAAGCGTAAACCAACATATTTTTAAAGGGGGATATCCTTCCCTGTACAATAATGAGGTTGATCCATCAAGTTGGTATGCCAATTATATAAGCACCTATATAGAACGCGATGTCAGATTAATTAAAAATATAACCAATTTAGTAACCTTTGAACGGTTTATAAAACTTTGTGCAGGCAGAATTGGCCAGTTATTAAATTTAAACAGTTTGGCAGTAGAAGTTGGTGTAGACACAAAAACAATTAGTGCGTGGATTGGAGTTTTGGAAACTAGTTTTGTACTGTTTCGTTTACAGCCGCATAATAAAAATTATAACAAGCGAATTGTTAAAATGCCCAAATTGTATTTCTATGATACCGGCTTGGCCGCAGCTTTGTTAGGTGTTCAAAACAGCAATCAAATAGATTTGCATCCTTTTAAAGGAGCATTGTTTGAGAATCTGGTTATCGTAGATTTTCTTAAAACCAGATTAAATAAAGCGAAAGCAAATAATCTCTATTTTTGGCGAGATAACACAGGCAATGAGATCGATTTACTTGTAGATACCGGTTTAGAAATTATTCCTGTAGAAATTAAATCGGGGCAAACTATAAATAACGAATATTTTAAGGGTGTTTTATATTGGAACAAATTGACCAAAACAGAAGGTGGTTATGTTATTTATGGTGGCACTGCCATACAAAAAAGAAGCAATACCATAACAGTGCTACCTTATACGATTAGCAACACCCACGGCTATGAAATTGTTTAAACACCTTTCACTTCCTACGCACACCGGTCATATC
>JAFGTW010000043.1 GCA_016938835.1 Patescibacteria group bacterium | reverse complement strand
TGCTTTGTTTTCAACTATCCATATATTTCATAAATAAAAGAAGTCCCCAATGGGGACTTCTTTTATTTATGAGCGGGTAAGGGGAATCGAACCCCTCTCTCGACCATGGCAAGGTCGCATAATAACCACTATACGATACCCGCATAGACTATAATTTTTATAGCAAATATTTTTCTTCTCGGCAAGCTCTCTTTTTAAACTAAATTTGACACATAAAAAACGTGCCGCGGGCGGGAATCGAACCCGCACTGTATCTCTACAACTGGATTTTAAGTCCAGCGCGTCTACCAGTTCCGCCACCGCGGCTAATTAAAGCTTCAAAACTCTATCTATATAAGTACAAACTAAAAAAATAAAAATAATTCAGCGCGCCTGCCTGCCGGCAGGCAGGTCTACCAGTTCCGCCACCGCGGCCAAATAAATATTACCAATTTACACTTTTTTAAAACCATCTGCATCAGCTGATTTTAAAAAATTATAAATAAAAAATGTGGAGATGATGGGAGTTGAACCCATGTCTAATAAGCGCTTCTAGATAATTTTACAAAAGTAGTTTGATTTGTATTTGTCGTTGATGTCATCAAAAATCAAACAAAAGAAACATCAACCACCCTTCATTGTCTCGAAAATCCCAGGAAGGGACCGCGATTTTCAAAGCTTCGGTATATAACACCGGTTAGCGGCGCTGAAGCGGCACCGTGCCGATGGCTATGGCTATTTTTTAATTAAGCCATAACAGGAGCGAAACTTGGAACCTTCCAAGAAAACGCTCTGCCAGTATTTTTGGCAAGTATATTTTAGGTTAATTTTTACGGTATAACCAAAACCCGTTTTGAATACCTAAAAACGGTCTTTACTATCGATACCCGGCATCCCCAGCTATCTATTTAAAGCTTGTCTCTTTGTTAATGTTCGCAAGTCTCGCTCAATATCTTTTTGTTTTATAGCTTCGCGCTTGTCATACTTTTTCTTACCTTTTCCTAAAGCGAATTCTAGTTTCACAAAACTGCGTTTAGTATACATTTTGACGGGAATTAATGTCAAGCCTTTTTCCCTAGTTTTACCAGCTAAGTGCTCAATGTCTCTTTTTCCTAATAAAAGCTTACGTTCACGCAGAGGGTTATAGTCTGGTAAATTACCCGCATATTTATACAAAGAAATATGAACGTTAAGAAGCCACAGCTCTGGACCATTTGGGCCAGGACGCATAGAAACATATGATCCACTTAAATTGACATGTCCAGCCTTAGCTGATTTTGCCTCATGGCCAAACAAAACTATACCGGCCTCATAATTTTCTAATAAGTCGTAATCAAAACTAGCTCTTCGATTGTTGGCCAGAGTCGACATAATTCCATTTTTTTAATTGAGCAACGACATTGTCGTTGAACATCATATTTTCTATATAACGCTTATATTCTGGAGTCTCAATTTGTTTTAATACTTCGGGCTTATCAGTATAGCTCTTTTTTAATTCATCCAACTTCTTAGTAATTTCCTCCAATTTTACCTCCATCTTTTCCTTAAGACCAACTTCACGAATAATTAAAGCAGTCTTGATACGCTTAATTGCGTTTGGAAGCATTTCCATTCTTAACTCAGGCTTTGTTTTCTTTAAATGTTTTAAATAATCTTCAAAATTACCACCCTGGGCAGTCACATTACGTTCTAATTCAGCCATCATATTATCTGATTCACTTTCAAGAAGAGTTTCTGGAATATCACCAAACTTAGCTTTATCAGCAATTGCTTCTAACATCTTTAATTCTGATTTTACATCTGCCTGACGATCTCTATCAGCTAAAATATTTTTCCGAATTGCATCTTTTAAGTCAACTAAATCCTTAAACTGCATTTCTTTGGCTAATTCATCATTTAACTCCGGTAGCTCTCTTTTAAAAACATTAGTGGCGGTAACAGAAAATTCAACCATTTTACCAGCTAACTGTGCCTGATGATGATTTTTAGGGTAGGCTAATTTAAACTCTCTCTTTTCGCCAGTCTTCATTCCTTCAACTTTTTCATCAAAACCAGGAACCATATACTCCTTGCCTAAAATAACATTAACATCATGGGCATGACCTTCTTCAATCTGCACTTTATCTAAACTCAAATGAATATTTAAAACAATCTTATCACCTTTTTTTGCCCCCTCAGCACTAACTGTTTCCTTAACTCTCATTTCTAAAATCTCATTGAGAGTTTTTTCAACATCTTCATCATTAACTGCCGGTTTTTCTTGTTTTATTTTTAAATCTTTATAATCACCCAAAGTGATAGTTGGCAGTAATGATATAGTAACTTTATATTCTAAAGGATTTTCTGGGGCTAATTTGCTTATTTCAACTTTTGGTTGTCCAACTGGCTGTCTATCTGGTAATTCTTTTTTTAAAATATCATCAATAGTCTTGCGAATAGCAATATGAGCTGATTCTTCTAAAATGCTGATTTCACCAACTTTTTGCTTTAAAATATCATAAGGAACTTTACCGGCACGAAAACCTTCAATTTTTACATGTTCAGAAACATGCTTTGCCCCCTCTTCAATATATGGCTTAAATTCGTCAAATTCTAATTCAACAGTTAATTCTACTTGTGATTTCTCTAAGTCTTTTTTAGTAATTTTCATATTCTTTTACAATTAGAAGCGAGCTTTTTAAAGCCCGCCTGATTTTTCAATGATTTCTTATATTCTAACATTATTATTTAAAAAAGCAAATTAATATTTCAAAACAATATTTAGCAATATTTACGCCAACATTTAATTAATAATTAGCTAAGAATAAAAAATCTACACAATTAATTTAATAAAATTAACTTTCTAATTAAAAAAGCGCTCGTAAAAACAAGCGCTTCTTTTTTTATCAACTATAAATTTAGAGAAGTAAACCAACAATTAATAAAGCCACAATATTTAACACTTTAATCATCGGATTAATAGCTGGGCCAGCAGTATCTTTATAAGGATCTCCAACTGTATCACCGGTCACAGCTGCTTTATGAGCATCTGAGCCTTTGCCGCCAAAATAACCCTCTTCAATATACTTCTTGGCATTATCCCAGGCACCACCACCAGAAGTCATAGAAATTGCCACGAAGATTCCAGTAACAATAGAGCCTACTAATAAACCACCTAAAGCTTCAACGCCATGACCAGCACCAAATAGATTAAAGCCAAAGCCAACAATAATTGGAGCTACTACAGGAATTAAAGCCGGTAGAATCATTTCCTTAAGAGCAGCTTTAGTCACAATATCAACAGTGCGACCATAATCTGGCTTTTCAGTCCCTTCCATGATACCAGTTTTATCTTTAAACTGAGCACGCACATCTTCCACCACCGAACCAGCGGCACGACCAACAGCTTTCATCGCCATTGCTCCAAAAAGATAAGGAAGTAAGCCACCCAAGAATAAGCCAGCTAAAACAAAAGGATTGTTAATTAAGAATTGAGCGCTTCCACCCAAATCAGTAATCTTATAGGTAAAATCCGCAAACAACACCAAGGCGGCTAATGCAGCTGAGCCGATAGCATAACCTTTAGTAACAGCTTTAGTAGTATTGCCAACTGCATCTAATGGATCGGTAATATTACGTACATCTTCACCTAATTCAGCCATTTCAGCGATACCGCCAGCATTATCAGTAATTGGTCCATAGGCATCAATAGTAACAATAATACCAGCCATAGAAAGCATGGCTACAGCAGCTACAGCCACACCATATAAACCAACTAACATATAAGAACCTAAAATTGCAACCACAATAATAATTACAGGCCAAGCAGTTGACTTCATAGATACGGCCAAACCAGCAATCACATTAGTACCGTGCCCGGTTTTAGAAGCTTCAGCAATATTTTTAACTGGAGCAAATTTAGTTGAAGTATAGTATTCAGTAATAACCACTAAAGCAGCTGTTACAACTAAACCAATTAAACTGGCGAAATAGATATTTAAAGCTAAATGAGCGTCTTTAATAAAAGCTTGAGTAATAGGATAAAAAGCAATGGCTGATAAAACACCAGCTACAATTAAACCCTTATACAAAGCTTTCATGATATTTTGCTTTTTACCCAAACGAATAAAGAAAATACCAATAATAGAAGCAATAATAGATGCTGCTCCTAGAACTAAAGGATAAATAATAATATTAGCATCACCAGCAAATAACAAAGAGCCGAGAACCATAGCAGCGATTGAAGTAACTGCATAGGTTTCAAATAAATCAGCTGCCATACCGGCACAATCACCAACGTTATCACCAACATTATCAGCAATAACAGCAGGATTGCGAGGATCATCTTCAGGAATATCGGCTTCTACTTTACCAACTAAGTCAGCTCCAACATCAGCAGCCTTAGTATAAATACCACCACCTAAACGAGCAAAGATAGAAATAAGAGAGCCACCAAAACCAAAGCCAATTAAGGCATGTAAATCACCAGGATTTAATAAATAAAAACCAGCTGTTCCCAACAGAGCTAAACCAACTACTAATAAACCAGTAACACTGCCGCCACGGACAGCAACATTTAAAGCCTTCTGTAAGCCTCCACGAGCAGCTTCGGCGGTGCGGACATTAGCACGTACACTCACAAACATACCAATATAACCAGTGAGAGCAGAAAAAATTGCACCCAATAAAAAAGCAATAGCAGTTAGCCAGCCCAAAGAAGGCAGAAAACCAATAATTAAAAAGAGCAGAGCAGCTACCATCGCTACTGAGCGATACTGACGATTCAAAAAAGCATTAGCACCTGTTTGAATTGCTTTTGCAATTTCTTTCATTTTTTCATTGCCAGCAGGCAAACGAAGAATGAACATGCCAACAATTAAACCATACACAATGGCTGCAACTGCGCTGGCAATAATCAAGAGATTAGTCATCATATTAATGTTAATACTTTCCAATTTACGCTCAATTAAGCGGGAAGGGAAAGTCTAAATTATTCTTTAATACTATCTTTTTTTACAGATTTTTTCTCTTTTTTAATTGAAATCTTTTTTTCTTTAATTGTTTCTTCTTTTGTGTCCAGGTCTTCTTTTTCCTCTTTTATTTCAGGGCTTGTATCTTCGCTTAATACTTCAGAGGCAATTATTCCAGCTTCACTATCAGCAACTTTCTTTTCACCATCTTCACTAGCCTCTAAAATATCAATCTTCCAACCAGTTAAATGAGCGGCTAAGCGCACATTCTGTCCACTCTTGCCAATTGCTAATGATAATTTATCAGAACTAACCTTAACAATAGCCCTATGTTCAGCCTCATTTAGTTCAATACTAATAGTCTTAGCTGGAGCCAAAGAATTAGCAATAAATTTAGCTGGGTCTTCATTATATTCAATAATATCAACTTTCTCTCCGCCTAATTCACTAATAATAGTTTGAATACGAGCACCACGTTGTCCAACACAAGACCCAACTGGATCAACATTCTCAGCTTCACTATATATAGCCACCTTTGATCTAGCACCAGCTTCACGAGCAACAGCTCTTATCTCTACTAAACCATTAGCGATTTCTGGAATTTCTAAATAGAAAATCTTCTTCAAAATTTCTTCACTACGACGAGAAAGAATAATTTCTGGACCTTTATGGCCTTCGCGCACTTCTTTAATATAGACTTTAACTCTTTCGCCAGCATTATAATATTCATTAAAAATCTGTTCTTCCGAAGGTAATATACCTATAGCTTTGCCTAAATCAACAAAAACTAAACGACCTTCACGACGCTGAACAACTCCACTTACTACTTCTTTTTCTTTACCTTTAAATTCACTTAAAACCATATCACGTTCCATCTCGCGTAATTTTTGGATAATTACTTGTTTGGCAGTTTGAGCAGCCATGCGACCATAGCTCTCAGGGATTGGTAATTCCGTCATTATTTCATCGCCAATTTTAGCGCCATGCTTTAAAATCATTGCCTCTTTGATTTGAATATCGGTTTTAGGATTAAATTTCTTTTCCTTTTCTTCTTCGACCACGTCTTCACTTTCTTCTTTATTATCAGACTTAGTTTCCTTTTCTATTTTTTTGTTTTCTCTTTCTTCAGGACGATAGTCAGGATCATTTAAACGGCGCAACATTTCATCCTCTTCCTGAGCAGGTAAATTGTCAACCACCGTTTTAACATCATAAATCTCCGATAAACTAGTATTCGGATCAAAAACAACTTTAATATTTTGGTTCTTTTCGCCGTAATCTTTACGATAAGCGGCAGCTAGAGCTAACTCGATAGTGTTTACAACCGCTTGGTAGTCAAGATTTTTTTCTTCACATACTTGCTTGATTGCATTAATTAAATCAGACATAATGTTTAGCCGTTAATAATCCGGCAAAATTAATAAAGTAAAAGCTAATTGTTTAGCACAATTAGCCTTCTATAATCTTAATAATAGCAAATCTCCCATATTTTGTCAAAAACTTACAAATATAGATAATTTGTAGCACTAACCGCTGCCTGCAGTCTCATTAAAATCCAATAACTTATTCCCCAGGCAGATAATACAATTACCAAACCTATGGTCGCATGAGTAATATTCTTAAGCGCTCCTTTAACCTGCTCTTCATTACCAGCAGCAGTCATATACTTAAAACCAGCAATTAAAACAAGTACTAAAAATATAACCCCCAAAAAAAGTAAAGCGATATTTATAAAGCGCACCATTGTATAGCGAATATCATCAGGAGTGTCGTTACCAAAAACAGACTGAATTTCATTTCCTTTAAATCCTTCTTGTGTGCTCAATAAATCAGAGTCAGCAAAAACCATATTAGTACTTAAACTAAAAGGAATAAGCCCAAAAATAAAAACAAATAAAAAAGCTAGTGTTTTTTTCATGATGATGCGCATATATTTTTTATTATGATATAATCATTATATCTAATCCTCTCTGAAAAAACAAGAAATTATGAGCCTGCCTAGACAAATATTTAGCAACACTATTATTCAAGTTATTGGAAAAATTACTTCTACTGGATTAAATCTAGTGGCTTTTGCTTTAATGACTCGCGACTTGGGTCAAAGTGGTTTTGGAGAATACACAACCGTAATTACCTTTCTTTCTTTTTTTGCTATTATCGCCGACTTGGGATTAACTCTAGTAACAGTACAAATGATAAATAGCGATAAGGATAACGAGGACAAAATATTAGGAAACTTATTTGGTCTAAGATTAGCGTCTGCATTGCTATTTATTGGTCTAGCTCCAGCTATTATCTTGCTTTTTAATTATAGTAATGGCATTAAAATTGGCGTATTAATAGCAGCCGCATCCTTTATTTTTACCGCTCTCAATCAAATCATGGTTGGACTGTTCCAAAGTCGATTAAAAATGAATCGCGTTGTCTGGGCCGAAGTTCTTAGTCGTTTCATACTTATTATTGGTGTTATCTTAGCCCTTAAATATCACTGGGGACTTAATGGTATGTTAGCTGCTGTCTCAATTGCCAGTCTAGGAAATTTTCTTTTACATTTTTATTTTGCCAGAAATTTTGCTAAAATTAAACCAAAATTTAGTTTATTTTGGTGGCGTAAAATAACTAATTTATCTTGGCCTCTAGCTGTTACCATTGCCTTTAATCTCATCTATCTTCGTGCCGACACCCTTATTCTATCTCTTATCAAAAGCCAAGCCGAAGTTGGTTTATATGGTGCTGCTTATAAAATCATTGACGTTTTTAGTTCTTTGCCTTTTATGTTTGCTGGTGTTATCCTACCTTTACTAGTATCAACTTGGCAAAAACAAGATTTACTTAAATTTAAAAAAATTATCCAAAAATCCTTTGACATTTTATCCATCATTGCCCTACCCATTGTTGTTGGCACTCAATTTTTAGCAGATGAAATTATTATACTTATTGCTGGACCAGACTTTGTTGAAGCTGGCATGATACTGCGCGTATTAATCTTAGCTGTAGCAGCAATTTTCCTTGGTAATATAATGTCTCATGCTGTTGTTGCCATTGAAGCACAAAAAAAAGTAATTTGGATTTATGTCTTTACCAGTATAACAGCTTTAATTGCCTACCTTATTTTAATTCCACGTTTTTCTTATTTTGGTGCTGCTGCTGTTACTATTTATAGTGAAAGCGCCATTGCTATTCTTTCTACTATATTTATTTATAAAAAATTAAATATTAAAGTTAATTTAATAGCTCTAAATAAGGCGGTGGCTGCTTCTCTATTAATGGGTTTTATCTTATGGCTTTTCCCAGTAACTTTTCTGCATACGCTACTCGGCTTAACTAGCGCTATTCTTATCGCCATTATTTCCTATGCTTTTTTCCTTTGGCTATTTAATGTTTTTAACAAAGCTGATTTCCAATTAATTTTAAATAAACAATAAATATATGTCTGCAATAAAATGCCCTCAGGGAGAAATAGAAATTATCTATGAAGATGATGATGTTTTAGTAATAAATAAGCCGGCCGGTTTAATCGTGCACGAATCAGATAACACTGAAGATAAAACTTTAGCTGATTTTTTAGTAGAAGCACGCCCAGAGATTGCCCTAATTGGAGAAGATAGTCGTCGCCCTGGAATTGTTCATCGTCTTGATCGTGAAGCTAGCGGTTTAATGGTGGTCGCCAAAAATAATAAATCATTTTTTCACTTAAAAGAACAATTCAAATCTCGTCGTACCAAAAAACAATACCTAGCACTTGCTTATGGAAAAATAATTGCCGATGAAGGCTTAATTAATTTTCCCATTGTCAGAGCTAAAGTTGGACATAAAATGGCAGCCATCCCCCTAAGTATGCGCGATGATAAAAATGTGCTTTCTAATCGAGACCAAGGAAATATTAAGGCTCGATCTAAATCTAGAGAAGCTATTACTAATTTTGAAGTTATAAAGCGTTGGCCACACTTTACCTTATTAGAAATAAAAATTAAAACTGGCCGTACTCATCAAATTAGAGTGCACCTGTCCGCTTATGGACATCCTCTTTTAGGAGATAATTTATACGGAACCTCTAAGACTAAAATCAAGAACCAAAAAATAAATTTAGGTAGAATTTTCTTATTAGCTCAAAAACTTAGCTTTACATCCTTAAACGGAGAAAAAAAAGAATTTAAAATTGATGTGCCACAAGAACTAAAGGACTTTCTTAATAAACTAAAATAATTTTGACTTTAAATCCATTATTTTCTATAATTATTAACATATAAAATAATTAATTAAAAAATATGAAAAAAATGTATAAGCGTCTAACTAAAAACAAGCAAGGATTGTTAGCCGTAATTGTAATTTTAATAATTGTTGCCGCCATTTTATTTGCAACCCTCTATAATAAAAAGGATTACAAGGAAATTAGTGTTACTGAAGCTGTTACTAAAACAGAAAGTTTTATTAATAACTACTTAATGCCAAGTGGCAGCACGGCTACTGTTACTGAGACATCAGAAGAATATGATTTATATAAAATGAAAATTGATATTGGTTCAGAAAGTCCAGTTGAGTCTTATGTTACTAAAGACGGTAAATTATTTTTCCCTCAAGCAATTGCCATTGACCAAGAAACCTCAAACACAACTGTTACTGGTAATTCAGCCACGCCAGCTGTAACTGTAAGCGTTAAGAATGATAAACCTGTAGTAGAATTATTTGTGATGAGTTATTGTCCTTATGGTACCCAAATTGAAAAGGGAATTTTGCCTGTTCTTGAAACTCTCGGAAACAAAATTGATTTTACTTTAAAATTTGTTGACTATGCCATGCATGAGAAAAAAGAAATAGATGAAAACTTAGTTCAATATTGTATTCAAAAGGAACAACCAGAAAAATTAAATGACTACCTTACTTGCTTCTTAGATGCCGGTGATAGTGCTGGTTGTTTAAATGCTAATGTTATTAATAAAAACCAACTAAACAACTGTGTAACTGCTACTGACAAAGAATTTAGTATTACCGCTAACTATAACAGCAAAACTGGTTGGCAGGGAAGTTATCCTGGATTTAATGTTAATAAGGCCGACAATGATAAATATGGGGTAGGCGGATCACCAACCTTAATCATTAATGGCACCGAAATTAGTAGTGGCCGTGATGCTGTCTCATTACTTGCAACTATTTGTTCTGCTTTCAATAATGCTCCAGCTGAATGCGCTACTCAATTGAACCCACAATCACCAACACCGGGATTCGGATTTGACTACAACGCCGCTTCTAATTCTGCTGCCTCTTGTAACTAATACATACTTATATTAAAAAAACCGACACATAAAATGTGTCGGTTTTTTAATACTCTTAAACTATATTTAACTGCGCCAATGCTTAGCCGCCAAAACACGCCTAACCGCTAAAATATAAGCAGCTTGTCTTAAGCTAACATTACCCTTCTCTTTATAAAGATTAAACATCCGACTCCAATTATTACGCATCTTTTTTTCTAATAAACCTTTCAGATACTCTTCATCTAATATTTGTCCTGTGCGATTTTGAGCCCATTCAAAATAGCTAACAATCACACCTCCTGAATTAGCCAAAATATCAGGTACAATAACAGTTCCTTTGGCATCTAAATGCTTATCTGCCGCTAAATCAATTGGACCATTAGCTAACTCAATAATATGTCTAGCTTTAATCTTATCGGCGTTGGCAATGGTTATTTGATTTTCTAAAGCGGCTAGAACAAGGATGTCAACATCCAATTCTAACAATTCAGCATTGGTAATCGCTCTGCCCTCAGAATAAGTGCCAACATTCTTGCCACCAGCCTTATAAGCAGATAGAGATGAAATATTTAAACCATCTTCATTATATATACCACCTTGACTATCGGAAACAGCCACAATCTTAAAATTATCAGCCGCCATTTTTTCAGCCATAAACAAGCCAGCATTACCAAAACCCTGAACAGCTACTCTAACATCCTCTGGCTGACGATCCCGAAGAAATTCCTTAACCATTTCTTGAGCAACAAAATAGCCACCCTGAGCCGTAGCGTCAGCTCTTAATTTAATGCCTCCCAACTCTACTGGTTTACCTGTAATCATGCCTGGCTCATGATGACCAATAATTTTCTCGTACTCATCTAACATCCAAGCCATAGTCTGACTATTAGTATAAACATCTGGAGCTGGCACATCCACATCTTGACCTAAAACTTGATGGAAAGCCTGAGCATAAGCTCGACTAACCGCTTCTAATTCGTTTCTATCAGCTTTTTTAGGGTCAAATTTTATTCCACCTTTAGCGCCACCGTAAGGAATATCCGCTAATGAATTTTTTAAAGTCATCCAAAAAGCTAATGATTGGACCTCATCTTCACTAACATCAGAATGAAATCTAATCCCACCTTTACCAGGTCCTAAATCAGAACTATAAAGAATGCGCCAAGCTGGATATTTTTTATTATTTACTTCTAATTCTACATAACTAATTTTATGGGGATTATTTAATGAATCTAAATCATCCTGACTAATGCCATCAAGCTCTTTAAGTGCCTGCAATCTTTCTAAATTATCTTGAACAATGCTCATATATTTAAATTATTTGTGTAATAAAACGGCCGCAAAAGCGGCCGCCTGCTCTTAAAAATTATAGATGTCTTTCTAATTCACTTTTCAAAGCATCCTTACTGCGCATACCAATAAACTCATCAATTACCTCTCCGCCTTTAAATAATTTCATATTGGGAATGCTCTGAATTTGATATTTAATGGCTAATTCTTGATTTTCAGGATTTTCTGTATCAACTTTAATAATTTTTACCTTACCTTCCATCTCTCCTGCTAATTCATCTAAGATTGGAGCCATCATGCGACAAGGCATGCACCAAGGAGCCCAAAAATCAACTAACACTGGCACTTCGCTTTTTAATACTTGTGCCTCAAAATCACTTTTTAATAAATCAATTGCTTTACTCATAATTTTTGTAACAGCTTTAAATAATTAATATAAATAAGCTGCTGTTAATATTATTTCTATTTATTTTTTTATTATTTCTTTAAATAAACCTTCCATCTTTAATCTTTTTTCTGGAGACAAGCGCCCACCCAAGCAACGATCAAATTCAGCAGAAAGAATTTTTTCAGTTAAAGAAGATACCGCAGACTTAACCGCCTTCATCTGAGTTAACAAGGCAAAACAATCGTCAGGGGATTCAATTAACATTTTTTTAATTCCTTCTAATTGACCAATTATATTATTAATTCTTTGTTCACTTGTTTTCATATATCTTAATATATAATCAGTCTAGCATACACCCCCCGGGGGTGTCAAGAATATAACTATTTTTTACTAGCTATAAGCCAAAAATTATATTTATCATCATTTTCCTGCTCTATATTCCAGCCAGCCTTTATTATCTCTCGCTTAAAATCCCTTTTACTAAATAAATGGTAATAACGTAGACAAATTTGTTTTCCTTCAGAGTTTTTCCAGGGAAAAACAAGTTCACGTCCATCCAGAAAAAAATTTCTTAAATTAAATTGTCTCTTCTGTCTATACTTTTTATCTATTTTCCAAAAACTGATTAAAAGTCGCCCATCTGATTTACTAGCTTCAAAAAAATTCTTTAAAACTTTCTGTCTCTCCGCTTTTCCAGGGATGTGACTTAAAACAGATGAACAAAAAATCAAAGAAAACTTATTAGAAGGGTAATTGCTTCCATTAGTTAATTCCCCTTGGATAAATTTATAACCTGAGTGTAATTCTTGAGCAATTTTAACTAAAGAAGCGCTTTGATCTAAGCCAAGATATTGATTATCTGGTAATTTAACATAGTCCAACAAACGACCATTACCACAACCAGCATCTAAGACAAAATCAGTTTCTTTTACTTGTTCCGTCGCCCAAATAAAATCTAAAGCTGCCACCTTACTGCGAGTACTACTAAAATGACTCGCAGTTAATTCATAGGAATCTAAAACAATTTTTTTTAATTCTTCCAATCTCTTACTGTTCATAATTTAATAATCACCTAGATATTCTTTTTTTGGCATTTTATTTTTTCTTAAACAATTATCACAAACGCCGCAAGCCTTAGCATCATGCTCACCAAAATATTTCAAAATATATTGCTGGCGACAAGTATTTGAATAAACATAAGCCTCCATTTCGTTAAGCTTCTTACGAGCATGTTCTGCTTTTATTTCTAAAGCCTTAAAATCTAGCGATAAATCATCTGGAGGAATAAATTTTAAAATTCTAATCTCGGTACCCTTAAACGGTGGTCGATATTCCAATAGCTCCTGTTCGGCTAATTTTTTCATCGCCCGATTTAATACATCTTTTTTAATATGAAGAACTACGGCCACTTCTTCAGCCGAAAATTGCCAGCCCACCATAAGCTCTTTTTCATATTTTTCTCTTAATTTCTCGGCGATGGCTAGTTGCACTTTCGCACGTGTACTAATACTAGCTATTAACTCGTCCCAAGTAGATAACAATTTTACATAACTATTAGTTGTACGCTCGTTTGGTCTCGAAACATAGCCTTCTTTTTCTAATATTTTTACGGCCGTACCAATGGCCATATCCGGCGCAGATTCTGACAAGTGCTTACCAATTTCAGAATATGTAATTAAAACAGAGTTTTCTCCATCCGGTTTTTCTTCGTGAGCATCTAATAAATATTGATATACTTCTTTAATCATATTTGGGCTAGGATTGTCTCCGGAAATAAAAAATTCCTGCAAATAGCGATCAGCCGGGGAATAGAAAAGAATACAATAACTAGTTAAACCATCCCTACCAGCCCGACCAGCTTCCTGATAATATGCTTCTAATGTGCCTGGTAAATCATGATGAATAACAAAACGAATATTTTTTTTATTAATTCCTAATCCAAAAGCATTAGTAGCAACTACAACTTGTGCTTGCCCCTGCATAAACTGTTCTTGCACCCAGGAACGACTATCACTATCAATGCCAGCATGATAAGAAATAGCTTTAATACCATTATCAGATAAATATTCCACGATTTCATCTGCCTTTGATCGTGTGCCTACATAAATAATACCTGATTCACCCTCTTGACTTCTAATAGCGTCAAGAATATATTCAGCTTTACGACTATTATTAGTAACCACCGCCGCTAATTGTAAGTTGGGACGAGCAAAACCACTAATAATTAATTCATAATCTTTAAAGCCAAGCTGGCGAGCAATGTCCTCACGTACTTCAGGTGTAGCCGTGGCTGTTAAAGCTGCTACTGGCGGGGAACCACAAAATTTTATCGCTTCTTTTAAACGCAAATAGCTAGGTCGAAAATCATGCCCCCACTGGCTGATACAATGAGCTTCATCAATGGCTAATAAGGAAATATTTATTTTTTTTAATTCATTAATAAACGCCTGATTATAAAAACGCTCAGGTGCGATATAGACCAAACGATAATATGAGCTTCTAATTTTTTCTAAACGTAAAGCCAGCTCCTGGGGCGACACCGAGGAATTAATAAAGGTGGCAGGAATGCCAACCCTTTCTAAAGAATCAACCTGATCTTTCATTAAAGCAATAAGAGGCGAAACAACTAAAGTAATTCCATCTAAAACCAGTGAGGGTAATTGAAAAATCATTGATTTTCCTCCTCCGGTTGGCAAAACTGTAATAGTGTTCCGTCCATTTAAAATAGAATCGATTGCTTTTTCTTGACCAGGACGAAAAGATCCATAATTAAAATGGATCTTTAGTAGTTCTAACAGTTGTTTTTTCTTGTCTACCATTATTATTCAATATTATTTTTTTGCTTGAATATTTGCCAAACATTATAAAATAAATAAGCAATAGTCATCGGCCCAATTCCTCCTGGAACCGGAGTTAAAAAAGAAGCCTTTTTTTCTACATCTTTACTATCAACGTCTCCTAAAACTTTATCCTCAAACTTAGTAATCCCAATATCAATTAAAACTGCATCTTTTTTAATCATTTCTTTCTTAATTTTATGTGGCTCGCCTAAAGCACTAATTAATAAATCCGCCTGATCCGAATTTTTTCGTTCTATGATTTCCATTTTTCTTTTTACTAACATTTTAATGATTGTTTCTCCAAATATTTCCGAGTTATAAAAAACACAAGCCTTCTTTTTTTCAGCAACAAATTTAATTTCATCCAAACAAGCTTTAACCGAAGCTAAAACTGGCGAAACAATATAATCCGGATGGTGAGGATGAAAACCATCCACATCTTTTGCTGGATTAAGAGATTCAATGATTTTATCTGTGGGGAGATGTTGAGGTAATGGCAGCTGAATTAAAATTGCGTCTACTGTCTCATCGGTATTTAAAAAATTAATTACTTCCAAAACTTCTTCAGTGGTAGAACTAGCATCTAATTTATATAAATGAGTATCTACTCCAACTCTTTTAGCCTCAGTTTCTTTTAAAGAAACATAAAGTTTGGAATCACTACGCTCACCCACTAAAACAATAGCCAAGTTGGGTCTTGGCCCTTGCAAATTATAAATTTTTTGAGCAATATCATCTTTAATTCGATTAGCAATGACTTTGCCATCAATTAATTTCAACATATTCAAACTTAACTTTTATTATAATTATAAGGATAAAGGAAATTCTTGGCACAAACACTTAACCTCAGTTTTTATTTCATTTAAAACTTTAACATCATCTTTTCCTTTTAAAGCTCGATCAATAAAATTAGCAATTTTTTCCATTTCTAACTCTTTCATTCCTCTAGTTGTGACTGCGGGTGTGCCCAAGCGGATTCCAGACGGATTTAACGGCGGCTTCGGGTCATTAGGAATAGTGGAGCGAGAAACTGAAATGCCAACTGTTTCTAAGACTTGTTCAGCTTCTTTGCCACCAATATTTAAAACACTTAAATCCAAAACTAAAAGATGATTATCAGTTCCACCAGAAACAACACCATAACCCTTACTAATTAATGCTTTAGACAAAGCTTGAGCATTGCTGATAATTTGTCGTGAATACTCTTGAAATTCTGGTTTTAAAGCTTCGCCAAAAGCGACAGCCTTAGCGGCAGTAACATTATCGTGAGGACCGCCTTGCATGCCTGGAAAAACTGCCCTATCAACTTGCTTGGCAAATTTTTCCTTACACATTATAATCGCGCCACGAGGACCACGTAAAGTTTTATGAGTAGTAGTGCTAACAACGTCAAAAATTGGTACTGGATTAGCAATTTGCTTACCCGCAATCAATCCGGCAATATGAGCAATATCAGCAAACGTAAAAGCTCCAACCTCGTCAGCAATAGCTTTAAATCCTGCCCAATCAATTTCTCGTGAATAAGCGCTAAAACCAGCCACAATCATTTTTGGTTTTTCTGCCAAGGCAATTTTACGTACTTCTTCCATATCAATTACTCCAGTTTCGGGATTAATACCATATTGAACAAAATTATATAAACGTCCCGAAAAGTTAACACTATGACCATGAGATAAATGTCCGCCATGATCAAGACGTAATCCTAAAACTTTATCTCCTGGCTCTAAAAAAGCCATATACACAGCTGCATTAGCTGGAGAACCAGAAAGAGCTTGGACATTTACATGTTCTGCTGAAAATAATTCTTTAGCGCGTTCAATCGCCAAAACCTCCGCCTCATCAATAATAGCATTGCCACCGTAATAACGTTTAGCTGGATAACCTTCGCTATATTTATTGGTTAAAATAGAGCCCAAAGCCGTGCGCACCGCCAAAGAAGTGTAGTTTTCAGAGGCAATTAACTCAATTTCGTTTTCTTGACGCTCAGCTTCTCTGGTAATAATACCAGCAATACTTGGATCCTCTTGGATTAAGCTTATATCTTGCATATTTTTAATATATTGAATTTTATTATAGCTCTATTTTTTTAATCATGTAAGTGTTTTTTAATTTATAGCCGAACTTTCGATAATATCCACGAACACCAACTCCTGAAATAACAGCCATCTTATTAATTTTTTCTTTTTTAACGATTTGTTCAGCTCTCATCATTAATTCTTTACCTAAGCCACGATGTTGAATTTTTATACCACCTCCCACTGGCATCAATTCACCATAAACATGCAATTCTCTAATTATTGCCGGAGCAATGAGACTATTTTTATCTAAACGTAAACGACAAAAAGCATATAAAATTTTATGATCAAGGCTATCTGCACTAATAAAATATTCCGTACCTCCAGAGGCGGAGTAAGAAATCACATTAATTTTATACTTATTAATTGCATCCTCTTTAGACTCACGACAACGAATACAGGAACAAGTCACTCCTCGCTGTTGCATAATCTGACGAAGATTAGTTATCTTATTACCAGCAATAATTGACTCGGCTGGAATATCACGAATCAAACGAATAATTCTCACATATTCTGGAACAATCGCCTTACATTGAGCAATTAAATTCTGTAAAACTTTGTTTGAATAAGGTTTATACTTACCTTGCTTATACCACTTATATAATAAACTACCAGCGGTAACAACCGTTGGATAAAATTTAATTTGATCAGGTTGAAATCTTTCATCACTAAATAATTGCTTAAACATGCTTAAATCTTTTTTAGGCGTAGACCCTGGCAAAGCAGGCATTAAATGATAGGTTATTTTAAAACCATACTGTTTCAATAACGCCGTTGCAATTGCCACCTCCTTGATACCATGACCTCTTTTATTCAACTTTAAAATGTTATCATCAATTGCCTGCACCCCTATTTCCACACGAGTACAACCCAAAATTCTCATTTCTTCCAATTCTTTTTTATTTATGTAATCAGGCCTTGTTTCTAGAGTTAAGCCAATAATACGATACGAAGAATTTTCATTCTTCTTTTGTTCAATTAATAAAAGTCTTTTTAATTCACTGAGTTTTAAATTTTGTTTATAAGGAGATTTTTTTAAATCACCATTAATTAAATATTCATTAGCCGCCTTAAAACAATTCAATATATACCAATATTTATAGTTAGTCGGCAAATAGCTCCAAGTACCACCAATAACAATAATTTCAATCTTTTCTGGATGATGACCATTATCTTCTAAGGCACGCAAACGTGAACTAACCTGCGTATAAGGATGATAATCGCAACGGATGGCTCTCATTACCGCCGGCTCATTAGACAAATAACTAACTGGCACATCTTTTTGACGCGGACAATAGGCACAACTTCCTGGGCAAGGATAAGATTTGGTTAAAACGGCCACCGGTGCAACACCAGAAAGAGTTCTAATGGAACGTTTACGCAAAAGCAATTCTAAATTAAGATTAGATTTAATTTTATTTAAACTTAAAAGCCTTTTATATTCCTTAATAATAACAACATTAGCTAAAGATGATATCTTATATTTCTTACTTAATTCACGCTTAAAAGAAGATAATTCATCTCTATTATGAATTAATTTCGGCGCTTTCTCAATTAGCTCTTTAATTGCTTCCAACATATATTTAGGATATAATATCCATATTATTATAGCAAATATTTATTAATATATTTTTATGAATAAATCTTTCAAACTATTTTTAGCCATTTTTACCATTTCGGTATTCATTCTGCCATCATCTATCTCGGCCACCGAACTTAAGTCTAGTGAAAATCTATATATTCCACAAGGGGAAACTATTGATGGCAATCTTTATGCGACTAGCAATAGTATCATTGTTGATGGAGATATTGCTGGTGATTTAATTGCTTTCGCCAAAAATATAACTATTAACGGAAGATTGAATGGTGACTTAATTGTAATCGCTCAAAACATCACTGTTAACGGAGAAATTAATGGTAATATACGCGCAATTAGCAACACCGCCATTTTAAATGGATTAGTAGCACGTAATGTAAACTTCATCGGCAATAGTTTAAGTATTGGAAAAGATGCACAAATCAATTGGGACCTACTAACAGGAGCCCTTAAAACAGATATCACCGGAATAATTAAGGGTAATGTTAACGGCAACAGTAACACTGTTTGGTTATCAGGAAAAATAGGTAAAAATTTTAATTTTAGCAATAGCAATCAAATTCGGAAAATTGACATTAGCCCAGAAGCCAATATTAATGGTAATTTCTACTACAGCGAAAACACTAGTGTTTCAATCGCTCAAAACGCTAATATTGCTGGCAAAACTGAAATAATTAAAAAAGAAATAGACAAACAAAACCAAACAAGTCGTAAAATATGGTCATTTATTTATATGATTTTTGCTATTCTCGTTATCGGCTTAGTTGTTGTTAGTTTAAGCAAAAAAAATATCCCTAAGCTTAATACAATTATTAAAGAAGAAACTAGCAAAGCTTTCACTTGGGGATTTTTAGCATCCCTGCTTACTCCATTAGCAGTTATTATTTTAGTTTTTAGTATTATCGGTATTCCTTTAGCTTTCATTATTATTGTTTTGTGGATAATTTTATTTTACTTAGCTAAAATTGTGTTTGCTCTTTTTGTTGGTAAATATTTAATTAATATATTCAACAAAGAAAATAATAAAGACCTCTTTCACTCTTTAGGTGATAATAATTTAATACTCCCCCTTGTTATTGGTGTTATTATTTTGTGGCTACTTTTTGCTATACCATATATTGGCTGGATACTTTCTTTTATTGCCAGTAGTTTAGGACTTGGCGCTATTTTGCTATTTTTCAAAAAAATTAATTATTAAATTTTTTATGTTTAATCCGGAAATTTTTAAAGCCTACGATATTAGAGGAATCTTTGGACAAGACTTTAATCTTGATTTTGCTTTTCAGCTCGGGCATGCTTTTGTCGCTTTACGTAAAAAAGATAAAGATTATAAAACTGGCGCAGTTCTTAAAATATTAGTTGCTCGTGATATGCGAATAAGTTCACCATCTGTTAGTGCTAGTTTAATTGCTGGTCTGCAAGCTGCTGGCGCCGAGGTAATCGATGCCGGATTATTATCAACTCCTGCTTTTTATTATAATGTTTCTGCTGAAAAAGCTGATGGTGGACTAATGGTTTCCGCCTCTCATAACCCAAAAGAATGGAATGGGTTTAAAATGGTAAGAACGAAGAGTCTCCCAATTAGTGGTAATACTGGAATAACTTGGTTAAAAGATAACATCAATGAAAATTTAAGTCTTGCTTCTTTTGAGTCTAAAAATAAGGCACAAGTATTATTGCAAGGAGCAGAAAAACAATTAATTCATGATTTAAAATACCTCCATCCAAATAAAATTAAAAATTTTCACATTATCGCTGACACTGCCAATGGTATGGGTATGCAGTTTTTAGAGTTATTAGAAAAAAATCTACCAATCACAATAGAAAAAATAAATTTTAATTTAGATGGCTCTTTTCCAGCCCATGAAGCTGACCCTTTAAATCCAGAAAACATTAAACAACTATCAGAAGCTATCATTAACCAAGGAGCTGATCTAGGCATCGCTACCGACGGTGATGGTGATCGTGTTTTCTTTCTTGACAACTTGGGACAATTAATTGACCCCGCCATTATACGCGGTCTCTTAGCTCAAATATTTCTTAAAGATAAGCCTGGGAGTAAAATTTGTTATGATGTTCGACCAGGTAAAATTACCATTGATTTAATCAAAGAAGCCGGCGGCATTCCTGTTCCTAGTCGAGTGGGGCATTCTCTAATTAAAGAGCAAATGTTAGAGGAGGGCGCTTATTTTGCTGGCGAATCCTCTGGACATTTCTTTCTTAATTTAGAAATTGGCTGTTTTGAAATGCCTATTATTATGATTGGCCGCTTATTAGAATTATTTTCCGAACAAAATTCCAGTGTGTCTGATTTTATTCAACAGTATCGCCGTTATAGCCACTCCGGTGAAATAAATTTATCTGTTGGTGATAAAGATAAGGTTTTAAAACTAATTCAAGAAAAATATGCTGACGCTAAGATATCTCTACTTGATGGCGTAAGTATTAGCTATCCTGATTATTGGTTTAATGTCCGCGCTTCCAACACTGAAGATAAAGTTAGATTAAACCTTGAGGCAAGTGAAGAAAAAACCATGATAAGCAAAAGAGATGAAGTCCTTAAATTAATTAAATCTGTTTAAAAATTTAATTACAAATAATAAAAAGAGAGCCTAAGCTCTCTTTTTTTGTGATGTTTTTATTATTTCTTTTCAATTACTAAACTACATTTGTTTAACAATGCTGCCAAAGCGCCAACAGCTGCCAATATGGGAGCAAATACAGCCCCAATAACAGCCACTGTCACCGGAATTTCCATTAACACTCTTCCTTTATCATTCTTAATAATGATTCTTCGAATATTTCCAGCCTTAATTAATTCCTTAATTTTATTAACTAGTTCATGTCCGTTTAATTTAAATTCCTCAAAATTACTTTTATCTTTTTTTGTATTGTTTTTCTTTTTCGCGTTTACCATAAAATTAATATTACTTTTTAAAGCTTAAATTTTTGGTTTTTAATTTTGAATTATTGCTTAATGATGAAAAAACAATATAAAGCATTTCTAACTGATTAATCATTGAACGAATAAAAAATTCTTGATCCTTATTGTTAAGCTTAGCTGGTAAAATACAACAAGCCTTAATATTTAAATTATCTTGATCGGAGTGAATAACACTATAGCCATTAACTCTCTTTTTACCTGCCAAAATTTCCTTATTTTCTATTTTTAAAACTGCGCTGCCATTTTCATGACGAATAAATTTATCTTCACGAACAGTGCGTTCATTTTTTACATCAATAATTCTTAAAATCACCCAATCAGCATTAACCATACTTAATATTTTCTCAGAAAAATATACAAATACGGTACGAATATCTTTTTTACTTTCAGGATATTTTTTAAAATTAGCAAAAGCCTGCTTCATCTCTTCCATTTGTAAATTAACTGAACCAATATATTTAAAAGTGTCTTGTAGTCTATCTTCCAAATTAACCTGATAACGACGCAAACGATTAACTTCCCGCAAATAGAGAAGATTGGCCGCATAGGCTATAATTAATAAAATAAAAAGAATTATTGTTTCAATTATTTCTTCAGATACACCAAAAATAGAATCATTAACTATCAATGGTATTGAAGCAGCTGACGCAAATATCATTATGGAAACACCTAATAATATCTTCTTAATTCTAAATATCTTTTTCTTGGCCATTTTAATATCTTAATTCTACATCTATATTATATCGTCTTTTTCTGTAAATTAATAATATTTTTACATTCTTAAATATTTTACTTAATATTTTATTTAATGTTAGGAAAATTTATATTTTTATAAATAATCCTTTCCCTTAAAATTATTTATTTTTACCTTGCTATTAATAATATTAGTTATTACAATAGATCTAGAACCTTAAAAAATTTTAATCATGAAAACTTTTTTCAAAAATCTACCAACCATCCTATTCTTGTTTATTTTTTGGGTCATCGGCTGGTGGCTATTTAAAAAAAGAAATGAATTAAAAGTAGTTGGTCGAGAAAACATGCCTAAAGGCATCGGAATTCTCCTTTTGTCTAATCACCAGAGTTTAATTGACTCTTTGCCAATAATTTATGCTCTATACCAGCCTAAAGACATTATCAAAAACTTCTCTCAAATTCCATGGAATGCTGCTGCTTGGGAAAATTTTTTTAAAAAACCAAGCAGAAGAATTTTAAGTAAGTTTCTAAAAATTATTCCTGTTCATCGTAACGGCAAATTAGAAACAATTAACAGAAATATTCAAGAATATAAAAATATTCTTAATATTAGTAATTTACTTTTATTTTTTGAAGGCACGCGTAGTCGTAACGGACTAATTAATCGCTGTCGTTATGGACCAGCAAAAATAATTGCCGACCTAAAGCCAATTACTATTCCTATTCGCATTGAAGGAATGGAAAAAGTCATGCCTATAAACATTGGTTTCAACTGGCTTAAAATTAAAGGAGGTCAAATTGTAAATATTCATATTGGCCCTCCAATTAAATTTAGCTCTTTTAATATAGAAGACATTAGAAAGGAAATTCCGATGATTATTAAAACTTTGTAAAACCGATGATTATTTATTATCGGTTTTTTTATTTACCCTTATTTTTTATTAAAAAAGGCCATTACAACGTAACGGCCTTGATGTCTAAAGTTTTATTAGACATTTATCAATTTTAATTTTCTAAAATCAATAAAATGATGTGGCGCACCAGGAATAGAAATTTTACCCCGAGGAGAACCAATAACCAGTCGACTTTTTGGTACTAAATCACTAACTCCAACTTTCTTTAAAAGCGTGTCAATAATAATAGTTTTTTGTCCGCCACGAAAATAATCAGTTTTTTCCATAATTTTTACTTCATCTACCACAACTTTACAACCTCTCAATCCTGGGTCAATGTAATAATTAACGGTTAACATCTGACCATCAAAAGAAAAATCTTTTTTGTAATGTGAAGGAACCTTAATTACCTGACCTTCGCTATCTACAAAACTGTGACCTTTAACAAAATGCATCATTTCATCTTTTCTGCCAGGGTAGTTAATTAAAACGTTTTCATAAATTACGACTTCTTCATACACTGCATTAACTCTGTCTTTTCCCATTGCTTTTATGTTTTTATTATTTTTAATTTAAATTAATTACTAAAATCACAAAAACTATGACCTTGGCAATTAATTTAAATTAACTATTTTTAAAGATCTAACATCAACTAAATAATATATCATATTTTAATATATTTGTCAATAATGACTAAGCCTGGTTAGTCTTCCTATTATTACATTGGAAATAATAACCTCTCTTTTTTAAATTTTAAAAAACACCTTAAAATTATTAAGGTGTTTAAAATAATAAATATAAGCATTTAAAATTTTATTGATTAATTATTTAATAAATAAATCTATTTAAATTTAAACCAGGGAACCAAAATACTTGTTCTTTTTTTATAATCTAAATATTTTGGATCATGCCCCCATCTTTTATTAGCCCCTCGCTCTAACATTGGTAATCCAGTCACAAAAATTATAATAATACTAATAAAAACAGGGCTAATTAGAGCAATTAAACCATCTATTAAGCTCAAATTATTAATCACAAATATATAAATAGCAACCCAATGTAATATTTCTCCAAAATAATTAGGATGTCTGGAATATTTCCAAAGCCCAGACTCTATCCAATTATTTTTATTATTTGGATTATTTATAAAAATATATTTTTGCCAATCAGCAATCGCTTCTATCACAAGAGCTATCAACCATAAAACAAATCCCAACCAAGAAATATAATTTATTTTTACCGCTTGATTAAAATATAATATAGCAGACATCATAATAAGCCAAACTACCAAACCTTGCCCTATCCAAAACTTAAAAAATTTAAAAAAATTTTCTCTAATTCCATCAAATCGTTTATCTCTGTCTATTTTCCTTATTCTTATAAAAAGATATGTTCCTAGTCTAATAGCCCACAAAGATATCATTATAAATAACAAGATGTGAGACAAGCCTCTATCACTCTGCCAAAAAGCAAATAAAGCTAAAATAAAAAAACTGATACTATATGATAAATCTGTTAATTTATCTGTCTTATAAATAAATGCTGGCACAAAAAGAATGAGCTGAATAAGTAACGACACCCCTAATAATAAAAACAATTGCTCTAACATAATATTATGTTTTTAATAATATAAAAAAATTAATCTATTTACTTAATCTTATTTTACCATATTTATTCAATTACTATTATGCTTAATAAAAACTAGCTTTTAGACTAGTCTTTTCTTTAGTGGGGTAGCTAAGCGCAAAACTTGGCAAACTTTTTTAATGGAATATTTGGTAAATTGATATAAAAAAAGACCCTTGATGCTATCGCGGGTCAACCACTTTATGGTTTATATGTCATATATTTTTTCCCAGTAGGATTGGCTAGAAGAAAAATAAAAGAAGTGCTATTGATTTTCCAATCAATAAGAGCACAACTAGGTTCAATTTCAACTAATTTTCCGTTAACAAAAACCAATTGATTGTTCGACCCCTGAGACTCATACACCGAACAAATGTTGCCAATTTCAGTATCAGCAGCCAGCATTATTAATAAGCTGTTTGTGGCCGTGTGATAAATAACAGCCAAATTTTGTTCTTTATACTTAAGCTGCAGCGGCATTTTTGTGCCTATACGAGGACTTGACGGATTAACTATAATTCTTTCCGTAAATACCTGCTCATTAATTGAATAGTTTTTAGAAACATATTCAGTATCAGAGAGTGCCGCATAAACATCTTCGAGGTTTACATCATTTTTTTCGCAAGAAAAAAATAAAAAACTAACCACTACCACTAAAAACTTTACTTTCATTGCTATTACTTTTTAAATTAATATTTCAACGAACTATCAATCATATATTATAATAATAACACTATTCTGTCAATAATTTTCCCTTCCCGCTAGGAGCGCTTGTTCTTGAAAATAAAAATAACCCTAATATTAGAGTTATTTTTATACATTCCCCTTTGGGGTG
>JAFGTW010000042.1 GCA_016938835.1 Patescibacteria group bacterium | reverse complement strand
TTTCATCTCTTGAAAAATGGCTTGTAATTTTTCTAAAGCTTCATAATTAGGAATATCAGGTAAAGCCTTGCCATAATAACCGACTCCTGGAATAAAATCCTCAATTAATGACATATTTACCGGTAATTCTGCTCCTTGATATTTGCCCGCTGACAATACTACTATCGACTTATTTAAAACACTTAAACGCTCAATATCTTCAGCTGATAACTTATCAGCATGTACAATGATAAAAGAAACGCCATCTAAATCTGCTAAGTTAATATCTTTAATCTGATTATCATTAAAAACAACCGGAAAATCAAGGATGTCAATCAGCTTATACCAACCCAAAGCAAAATTACGGAAAGGCAAATCTCCATCTTCATTAATATATAAGGCGGGTAAATATTGCGGAGAACTGATATAGTCACGCATCACATCTTTAATCTGATATATTTCAAAAGGGGAAACATCATTGGCTAAATCAATTTTCTCCAAAGATCCAGTCGCCTGAGCAAAAGCTTCCCGATTATAATCAGCGTCCATAATTAGATATTCTGCGTTAAATAAGCTCAACTCTTTCAACACAGCTTCTGGTGTCTGTCTTTTATACTGAGTATCGCCCATTAAAGAAACTACATTGCCATAGGCAAAGCGTAAATTAGTTAATATCTCCAAAGGAGTAAATAAAAATGGTACTTGATAAGCGGACTCGGCATAAAGGCCAAAAATTACCGGCGTATTATTAACCATTGGTAACAAGGTGTCAAAATAATGAGCTGAACCCAGTTTAATCATAGAAGAACGGCCATTGGAAGCAGGCACTACTCTGGACTGTACTTGCTGATCAAAAAAATATTTCATTGTTTCTCTGGCCCGATTTTCAAAAGGATAATCTTCAATATTTTCATAATATTGAATTGGCTCAACATAGGAATCAATAATTCTTGGTTTTATATTCATGCCTGAGTTTAAAAAGCTAAAGAAATATATCTGCCAAAATAACAATAAGATAAAAGCTGCCAGCAAAATTAAATGCCACATCTCATATTTTTTGCGCCATAAATAAACAAAGAAATTTTGTATCCCCACTACCGCAATACTTAAATAGATAAAAAAGATCAAAGGCATGATGCGGTAGTAATGAATGGGTAAAGTCGGAAATATCCGGGCAATAAAATCTCTTGGCACCACGATTAGAGACACAAAAAAGAGGGTCGGTAAAATATATTGCCGCTCACGAATCAACTTAATCAAACCAGCAATAAAGAAAATAAAAATGAAAAACCAAACCCAATTAAAATTGAGCCAATCCCCCCTGATTAAATCACTAGGATCAAAACCTAACAAAGGTAAGATCGGGTCAGGAAAATAAGCTAAACTATCCACGCGCCAACCAGAACTAAATTTAAAAAAAGCAAATAAAGGATAAAGAGCATACGCACCAGTTATTAGCAAAGATAGCGCCAGGTAAATCACTTTTTTCAAATTCTCTCTTTTTAAATAAAAAAACAAAATTAACGCCCCGAAAAAAGCGGCAAAAACCATAGATAATATATGGGTATAGATGATTAAGCTACCGAAAATTAACGACCAAAAAAAAGCTGAGGAAAAAATCTTAGCCCTCTGATTAGATAACATGTTTTTAAAATGAACCAAGAAAATCAACACTAAACTAGTGGCAAAAGGCGTAATAAATAAACCAACAGGGATGGCCCCTGCAATACCAATACCTAA
>JAFGTW010000041.1 GCA_016938835.1 Patescibacteria group bacterium | reverse complement strand
GGCTTAAATAAAAATCAGCAAGGAGATTTTAAACGAGCTATAAATAAAAAAAGTGGGGTTATTGTCATTAGCGCTGAAGAAGAAAATGGTGCCAGTAGCACCTACTATTCTCTGCTCCAAGCAGCTGCTACTAAACGTAGTGCCTATTCTATTGAAGATTTTCCCTTGCATAAAATTGAAGATGTTAATACTATTAACGCTAGTCAATACGAAAGCCTTGCTCAAATTATAGAAAAGCTATTAACTTTAGATAGCGAAGTAATTGCCGTTGACGCCAATCTAAAAAACGCCGACCTAAAAAACCTGTGGCGAGTCGCAGATAGTGGACGTCTAGTTATTTTGACCTTGCCCGCCGCTAGCGCTGCCGCTGCTTTAAAAATATTGCGTCAGGCCGGTATTAGCTCCAAAGATATAGCTAAGCAAATTATTTTTATTTCGGCACAAAAGTTATTTACTCGCCCCTGCTCTCGTTGTGCTCAAGTTTTTGATCCAGGAACCGAAATAAAAAAAATTATTTTTCAACGCTGGCCCATTGCTAAACTATACTGGCCTAAAAAATTATATCACCAACGCGGTTGCGCTTATTGTCAAAAGAAAAAGACCCCTCCCAAAACGGCCATCTTTGAAATTATGCATTTTTTAAGCGATGGACGTCTTCAAAAGGGCTATGAACCATTGATTAAAGAAGCCCTAAATAAAGCCGGAACTGGCTTAATTAACATTGAAGACATTGCCTCTTGGGCTCAGAAAGATAAAAAACTATGAAAATTATCTGTGTAATTCCAGCCTGGAATGAAGCAAAACATATAATAAAAGTTATTAATCAAGTAAAAGCAGTAGTAGATGACGTTATTGTCATTGATGATCATTCCGCTGATAATACTTTTGAGCTGGCAAAAAGTGCCGGCGCTTTTGTTTTAAGGCATCCAATTAATCGCGGACAAGGAGCATCCCTACAAACCGGCACTGATAAAGCCTTAAAAATGGGAGCTGATATTATTGTCCATTTTGATGCTGACGATCAATTTGCCGCCACCGAAATAATCGATGTCGTTGCTCCAATCATAAAAAATGAAGCTGATATAGTTTTTGGCTCCCGCTTTTTAGGAAAAAAATCAAATTTGCCTTTCAGTAAAAAATACATTATCCTCCCCTTGGGTCGTTTACTAAACCATATTCTCGGAGCACACACCAGTGATCCTCAGAGCGGTTTCAGGGCTTACACCAAAGAAGTCGCTAATAGTTTTCGGATTGAGAATAACGGCATGGCTCATTGCAGTGAAATTCTAATTAAACTCAGTCATAGTCATTGGCGAATTAAAGAAGTACCCATCACTGTTACCTATCATGAATACGGGCAAAAATTCTCCGGTGGATTTCGCATCCTTAAAGATTTATTTATTTCTAAGCTTGGACAATAAAAAAAGGCGACACAACTATGTGCCGCCCAACCCCTCCTTAATTTGACTCCCCGTATTTTATGGTGTTTGAAAAATAGGCACCAAATAAATTTCAATAGCAATAATAATTGCCATTGTAAGCAATACTCTTGTAATTACAGAGATGAAATACCACATTTTCCAACTTTCCTTTTTACTCCTAATTAAACGGAAAAATAAAATAAAGAAAATTAGAAAATTAATACCTAGCATCGCCATAGCTGCAGATTGCACATAAATATCTGTAATGTCATAAATTCTGAAATAAAATAACAAAACCATACTTGCAACCAACAATGAACCAGATAGTTCTAAACCTTTTTCCTCTGCTTGAATAATCTTTAAAATTAACCACATCAGAGTAATCATGCTTATAACTATTGCCAGCATATCGGAATTCTGAAATGATAACGGCCCAGCTACAGCAATTCGAAACAGGGCATAAATAAATACAAACCAGAACAGCCCTAAGGTCTGGCTAATAAGATTATTTTTCATAATATTTATATTTAGTTAGGAACGAACAAATAATAACTATTCATATCATAATAAGATAATAATTAATTTCTGTCAAATATATGCTACAACAAGCTATTGCCTTAATCTTCATTGCTGTTTTTATCTGGAGATTATTTCAACAAAAAAAGAAAAAGCAAATTGGTGCCAATGAATTTATTCTTTGGCTAAGTTTCTGGTCTTTGGGGGCTCTCGCCATTATTTTTATCCGCCTTATTGACCAAGTACTTGTTAGAGTTGGCTTCTCTGGTTCAGGAATTAACTTTTTACTCTATCTTGCTGTTATCAGTCTTTTTTATTTTGTTTTTAAGTTACGTCTTAAATTAAGTAAATTGGAAAAAAACTTAACTGATTTAGTGCGCGAAATAACTCTTAAATAAATCTATTATCTTATGAAAATTGCCCAAATTGTTTGTGCCTTCCCTCCTTATGCCGGCGGCATTGGTCAAAGTGCTTACCGTATAGGCGAAATTTTGAGTCGTGAACATCAAGTTAGCACTTTCACGCTTATTCCTGTTTCAACAAAAAATCCGCCCGCTCCCAGCTATAATCAGAAGGTTCATTTTTTACGTCCACAATTACGTTCTGGACATGGCGCCTTAACTCTTTCCCTGCTCTTCAGACTTTTTAAAGAGGAAATAATTTATCTTCATTATCCATTTTTTGGTACAGATGCAATTATTTTATTTATTTGCTCTATCTTTAAAAAGAAGCGACTTTTTATCCACTACCACATGGACACCCCATCCCTTCCTCAGAACAAAAAAATATTGGCTATACCCTCACGCTTAATCTTTAAACGCTTAATGAAAAGAGCAGAAAAGATTATTGTTGGCAGCCGTGATTACGCCGAAAACGGCAAACTGGCAAAAATTTGTCAAAACTACCCAGAAAAAATTAAAGCCATTCCTTTCGGTGTAGAAAGTGATATTTTTAAACCAAAAATTCCTACTCAAATTGGAGCCAAAGGTAATAAAGCGGCCGCTATTGTAAATTTTGTGAATCGCCGCTTCATTAAACGTGGAGGACATACTCTTTTATTCGTTGGCGGGCTTGATAGTGCTCACTATTTTAAGGGCTTAAATATTCTTTTGGAAGCAATGGCGACCATCAGCTTGCCATTAAGCCTACATATAGTGGGCGATGGTGATTTAAAAAAACAATATCAACAACAGGCCGCTAAATTACACTTAGATAAAAAGGTTGATTTTCTCGGACGCATCAGTGAAGAAGATCTAATCAAGGAATACCAGGGCGCTGATATATTAATTCTACCTTCAATTAATAGCCACGAGGCTTTTGGCCTAGTTCTAATTGAAGCTATGGCTTGTGGCTTGCCAGTTATTGCTAGTAATCTCGCGGGGGTTCGTAGTGTCTTCAATGACGGCAAGGAAGGCCTTATTTGTGAGCCCGGTGATATTAAAGATTTAAGTGAAAAAATTACCAGCCTTATTTCTGATGAAAGTAAACTCTTAAAAATGGCCCGGTCGGCACGCAAACTAGTTGAAGATAAGTATGCCTGGGAAAAAGTAGCTGATCAAATTTTAGATGAATTCTCTGCTAATTAAATTTTATGCGTATTGCTATCGTCAATAATTTATATCCTCCTTACGGACGCAATAGTGGCGCCGAAATTATAGCAGCCAATATGTCCGCTGATTTAAAATTAGCCGGTCATGAAGTTTTAATTATTACCTCTACTCTAAACAATGAACAAACTGATACAGATAGCACCTATTTTCTTAATTCATCCTATCGTCTTTTATCACAATGGACATCGTTACGCAAACTTATTTGGCACTTAGGGCAATTAATTATTCCTTGGCATAAGCGTAAATTAAAGCAAATACTGAACACGAAAAAAGTTGATCTCGTGATTACTCATAATCTTATTGGTTTAGGTTTTTATTTGCCGCGACTATTACGACGCCTAAATATCCCTCATCACCACCTATTGCATGACATTCAGTTATTGCATCCATCAGGGCTAATGTATTTTGGTCAAGAAAATATTATTAATTCTCTATTGGCGCGCTGTTACCAATTTTTTACTAAACAATCTTTAAGTGGCGCTGCTCAAATTATTTCGCCTTCACAATGGTTACTACAATTACATCAAGAAAAAGGTTTTTTTAATAATCAAAAAACTTTAGTACGTCCTAATTTTAAATTAGAGAAACAAACTCCTAAAAATTTAACCAAGCCTGTTCAGTTTATATTTGCTGGACAATTAGAAAAACATAAAGGCATTCATATTCTACTTGAAGCCTGGGAAAAAGCAGCCATACCGAAAGAAAAGGCTCAATTAAATATTGTAGGAGGGGGCAGTCTACTTAATCTTGTGCAAGCAAAAAGTCATGAAATTGATAATATTAATTATGCCGGATATTTAAGTCATGAAGAAACAGAAAAATTAATAAAGCAGTTAGACGTCCTTATTCTGCCATCCTTAGTATATGAAAATTCTCCTACTAGTTTATGGGAAGCGGCTAAATACGGTCTTCATGCTATTGCCTCTGACATTGGCGGTATTTCCGAGCTCAAAGAATACTTAGACCTAAAACTCATCCCACCTAATAATAGCGAAGCGCTTGCTCAAATGATGATTAATATAGTTAAAAATCTAGAAGATTAAAATTTAAAACTAGAAAACAAAAAAACAGACATAATCGTCTGTTTTTTATAAAATAAATATATCTCAGTTTTAGCTTTTCTGGAAACCTTGCAAACGCTTCTGAGCCTGTAGGGCAAAAATAGTTTTCTTGAGGCCATTCTCTAATGTTACTACCGGCATCCAACCAAGTTCGTCTTTTGCTTTTTTTATATTTGGCAAAGACAATTCACTAAAAAATATATGCCCATCTTGATAAATAATATTTGATTCAGAATTAGTTTCTTTAATTACCATCATGGCTAAATCAGTTAAATTAATATTTACATCAGAGCCAATATTAATTGGGCCCATATGTTTAGAGTTCATCATCTTAATAACAGCATCAATCACATCATCAATATAACATAAAGAAGAAGAAAACCTTTCATCACCAAATATAGCCACGTCTTTGCCATCAAGCGCATTATTAATCATATCAGGTAGAAGTTGGTCATCATTTAACTCCATACGAGGACCATAAGTTCGGAATAAACGGATTATTTTAGCATCTAAAGAATAAATCTCTCTATAATTAACGACCATTGTTTCAGCAAAACGTTTTCCTTCGTCATAAGAACTGCGAACAGATAGATTATCAACTAACCCAATAAAATCTTCGGCAACTTCAATGCCGGCCTCTTCTGGACGACGTGGACCATAAACAACCGAAGAAGAAAAATGCATAAACTTAGATTTAAAACTTACTGCCATGTCCAATAAATTCTTAACCACCACAGAATTAGCCTCAACAACACTTAAGCGATTATCCAAAAAATGCATTGGTGACATTGGGCAAGCTAAATTATATATTTCTTGAATGCCCTGAAATTCTAATTTAAATTTTTTCAAATCTGGCAAATTAACCCAATCCAATGGCTTGGCTAAATCATGATTAATAAAAACAAAATCTAGATTAGAAAGCAGATGATCGATATTGCTTTCCGTGCTTGTCGAAAAATTATCAACACAAATAACCTTACTTGTCTTTAAAAGTTCATCACAAAGATGTGATCCAATGAAACCGGCACCACCAGCTACGAGCACATTTTTTTTCTCAAAAATTACTTGTTTAGACATATTTTTAGTTAATAATATTTATTATTTCTACTTTAACACCACCATTGAAATCACTAGCATAAGCATAAAAAGATTCCACCAATTCTCCTTGTCCACTAAACACCCGAACGTGAGGCGTCGCGCCTGGTTTAGCACCGGTAACAATATCAGCACGTCCATCATTATCTAAATCAGCTGCCGCAATATTTATACCTCCTTGCCAATTACGACCATAGGCTAAAAATTCTTTTTTAAGCACGGCTTTATTAGAAAATATTTTAATTAATGGTTCACGACCAGGGCCAGGAGCAACAATAATTTCATCTTCACTGTTATCATTGCGACCATCAATATTGGCAATTGCTACTTGCACGCCACCCTTAAAACTGCGCTCATAGGCAAAAAATTGACCTTCAAGGTTGCCGTGACGATCAAATATTTTTACTTCTGGCGTTGAGCCTGGCCCCCTAGCCACGATAATTTCTGCTGCTCCACGACCATCAATATTACCAGATGCTACATTAACGCCACCATGAAAACTTTCCTCAAAAGCAAAAAACTGCCCTTTAAGTATTCCTTTATGATCAAAAATACGCACATGCGGTCCGCCGCCAGTGCCAGCGCCAACAATTATTTCTGCTTTGCCATCATCATTTATATCAGCAACAGCTAAACTAAAACCGCCTTTAAAATTACGATCATAAACCAAGAAGCGACCACGTAAATCCCCCTTTGGTCCATAGATATTAATATAAGGTTCACTTCCAGGAGCACTGCCAATAATAATCTCATCTTCAGAATTGCCATCTACATCGCCGGAAGCCATATTCTGTCCGCCCGCCAATTCAGTTAACTCAATATTTTTTAAGATAACACCGTTTTTATCCCTTATTTCTAAATTTGAACTGGTGGCAATATTGCTAATATTATCATCGGGCATAATCATTAAGCGACCCAATTTTGAATAAAGACGTTCTTTGGCAATATTCACAGCTCTATCAAGATTAACTCTGCCATTACCTAATTGACCCAAATATTCAGGATTTAAACGACTAATATTATCAGCTGATTGAAATAAAATATTAACAATATCACTAGAACGTAATTGCGGGTTAGCTTCAGCAATTAAAGCTAAGGAACCACTAATAACTGGAGCGGCCATAGAAGTTCCTGACCAAAAACCATCATAGTATTTATTAGGATCAATCGGATTGCCACCAGGAGTAATGGTACTAAAAAAACTGACACCAGGAGCACTAATATCAACACATTTAAAACCATAACTAGAAAAGCCTGCTTTTTGATCAAGAGCATCAGTCGCTGCGACACCAATAACCATATTTTCTCCATTAACACCATCATAACAAGCCGGATAAATAGGATTATTATCGCTATTATAACCTTCTCCGTCTGATTGTTCATTACCAGCCGCTGCTACTACAATTATACCAGCGTCATAAGCGCGCTGGATTGCATCTTGTAAAGCCTGGCTATAATTAAAACCAACAAAACTTAAATTAATAATATCGGCCCCATTATGAACAGCATAATCAATTGCTCTAATTACCGAACTAATACGACCTTCACCTTTATCATTTAAGGCACGTAGCGGCATTAATTTTGCTTTCCAACTAATACCAGCTATGCCTTCACGGTTATTACCAGTAGCGGCAATGATGCCAGCTACCATCGTACCATGAGAAATACCAGACTCTGTCCAATCTTCATCAAACTTAGGTGAAGGGTCAGGAATATTCTGCACAAAGTCCCAACCATTAACATCATCGATAAAACCATTGGCATCATCATCAATATTATTATCAGGAATTTCTTTAATATTTTTCCAAATATTATCTTTTAGATCCGGGTGGTTTATTTCTATACCAGCATCAATAACAGCAATAGTTATATCTGGACTAGAGTTTACTTTTTCCCATGCTGCTGGCGCCTTAATACGGGATAAATACCATTGATAATTATAAAAAGTGTCATTCGGCAAAAAGCTAGCACCGACGGCCGGAGCTATAAGAAAAAATATTACTAAAAAAGATGTCACGAATTGTTTCATAACATCTTTATCATAACATATTTAACTGCTTTAATAAATGCCTATATTTACTTAAGGGTTGTTAAAATTTTTAAAGTTTCAGTGGCCGATTTTTCCCAACTAAACCTAGTCACCCGCTGCAATCCCTTAACTTTTAGTTCTTGACGCAAACTATTATCAAAAGCAATAAGATTAAGCTTTTCTACTAATTGTTGGCGATCATGAGGATTAAAAAATAAAGAAGCATCTGCAGCAATTTCTCGCAAAACCGGGATATCTGAAACCAGGGTTGGCACACCACAGGCCATAGCCTGAATAACCGGGATACCAAAACCTTCATGTAAAGTCGGAAAAACAAAAGTGGTAGCAGCACTGAATATGGCTGGCATATCCGCTTCTGGAATCCAACCAGGCATAATTACTGATTTATCTAAATTATATTCTTCTAAAATATACTTAATTTCATCATAGCCGTAACCAGCGTTACCAATTAAAACTAATTGCATACGTGATTCTGGGTGAGCCTCTTTAAAAATAGCAAAAGACTCAACTAAAGTATGAGTATTTTTCTTTTTTTCTAAACGACCAACATAAAGAAAAAATGGTGCTTCTATGCCATATTTATCTAAAATAGCCGTTCTCTCAGCATCATCTTCAATAAAATGATATAACTTCTTTGGATAACCATTATAAACAACCTCGATTTTTTTATCATCAACTTTCTTGTAAGTGGACAACAGCTCCTGCTTAGTAAAATTGGAAACAGCAATAATCTTCTGTGAATGTTTAAGAGAATAAGCCGTTGACCATTTTAGATAGTCCAAAGAATTCAATTGATAACGTCCACGGGTAATTAAACGCGCAACAATATCCATCAAGCCTTTAATTAAACGACTTTCTAAACGTACTTTCGTTTTTTGATACAGTCTTTCTTCGCGCATAAACGCAATATCATGAATAGTATTAACTGTATGACGAGGATGAATTAAAGGAAGGGAGTGAGCAGGAATAAATAACACTTGAGGACGATTAATAAGCATCTCCCAACTTAAACGACCAAGTGTCCAAAAATATTTAAAGGGCCACTTTAATATTTTAAAACTAAAATTAGAATAAGCCCTCACTGCCTCAGCGAGATCTGGCTCCGGCTCTCTATCAATATATAAAATATATTTATTTTCCCTATCAATACTAGCTAAAAACTGAATGATATAAAATGAATACCATTCAGTTCCGGTGCGCAATGATTGATTGGCGCGAGAAGCATCGATACCGATAATCATAAATTTATTTAGTCGCAAGAATACTGCGCTTATATGAGTCAAGATTCTCCAAAGCAATGCCTGTTCCCTTGGCTACGCAGAGCAAGGCATCATCAGCCACATAGGCCGGCACACCAGTAGTCCGTGCTATCAACTGATCAATGTTACGCAATAAAGCACTACCGCCCGAAAGAATAATGCCTTTATCCATAATGTCCGCAGCTAGCTCTGGAGGAGTTTTCTGTAAAACTTTTTTAGCAGCAACGATAATTGCCTCTAATTCTGTTTGAATAGCTTCAGTCACGTCATCACTAGAAACGGTAATACTACGCGGCAAACCAGTAACAATATCACGACCCCTTATTTCCATGTGCAATTTATCTTCAATATATAAAGCGGATCCAATATTAATTTTTATTTCCTCAGCCGTTCTTTCACCAATAGCTAAATTATATTTTTTACGAATATGCTCTAAAATGGCAGCATCAAATTTATTACCACCCACCCTCACTGAAGTCGAGGCAACAATCCCACCTAAAGAAATTACCGCCATTTCTGCGGTGCCACCACCAATATCAATAATCATATGACCGGTAGCAGAGCCAATAGGAATATCAGCACCAATTGCCGCAGCTATTGGTTCTTTAATAATATAAGCAGCCTTAGCACCAGCCGCAATAGTAGCCTCAATTACTGCCCGACGCTCAGTTGAAGAAATTCCGGCTGGCACAGCTACCATCACCTCAGGACGAAAAAGGCGAATACCACCTAATGTTTTATTAATAAAATAACGAATCATGGCTTCAGTCGTCCGATAATCAGCAATAACACCATCCTTTAAAGGACGGGCTGCAATAATTGTATCAGGCGTACGACCTAACATATCCTTAGCTTCATTGCCAACTGCTAAAATTTTATTATCATCTATTGAAATCGCAACTACTGATGGTTCGTTAATGACAATACCACGTCGGGGTAAATACACCAAAGTATAAGTAGTACCTAAATCAATGCCAATGCGTTTAATAAACATAATTATTTTAAAAACAAACAAAAAAATTAATCTTTAGCTGTATTTCTTTAAAAATTAAACAGCGCCAAATAAATAATGCTACTTATTCATCATAGAGTTCTAAGCCGTCTTCGTTTTCGTTTTTTTCTTGATTATTAATAATTTTCTTAACTTTTTCAGCAAACTCGTAAGTATCAAACTCCTCTTTAATAAAATAATAATCTGCTCCAATATCAAGACTACGACGTTTACTATCCTCATCACTTAAATCAGTAAAGATAAAGATTGGTAAATCGCTCAATTCCTCGTCTCCTTTAATTCTCTTAACGATATCAAAGCCATCAAGTTTAGGTAAAATTAAATCTAAAATTATATAATTAGGGGCGAAATCACGAATATTATTCATCAATTCTTCAACCTCTTCATCGCCCTCGCTAGATTCAACTATAAAATCAGAAGCGCTTAATTGTGACTCCAGCCCGTAGAGAATGTTAACGTCATCTTCAATAATAAAAATTTTTTGCTCAGACATAAAGCTTATTAAATATTCAAAGATTAAATATTTTTGAATTTTTGAATTAATTATTTAAATTTTGAATTTTTGAATGAATAATTGGGCGCCACCAAGATTCATTATTACGATACCAAGCAACTGTCTGAGCTAAGCCATCAGCAAAATTAATCTGTGGCTCCCAGCCCAACTCTTTCTTAGCTTTACTGAAATCAATAGCATAGCGTAAATCATGTCCAGGACGATCACCTACATATTCTATCATTTTTTCACTCTTGTCCATCAAAGATAGTATATTTTTCGTAATTTGTAAATTACTTTGTTCACTATCTCCTCCCAAACAATAAGTTTCGCCTAAGCGCCCCTTACTTAATATTAGGTCAATTCCTCGATTATGGTCATCAACATGAATCCAATCACGGACATTAATTCCTTGCCCATAAACAGGCACTGCTTTATTATCAATTAAATTGGTTATAAATAAGGGAATTAATTTTTCTGGATATTGATATGGTCCGTAATTATTAGAACAATTAGAAATAGTTATCGGCAAATTATGTGTATGGAAATAAGACCTAACTAAATGATCAGAAGCAGCTTTTGAGGCACTATAAGGAGATCGAGGGTCATAGGGTGTATTTTCAGAAAATTTTTCTCCATTCATATCCAGAGCGCCAAAAACTTCATCAGTAGAAATATGATGAAAACGAATACCACCGTGACGTTTAGCGGCATCAAGTAATACGCGAGTGCCCTCAATATTAGTCCGAACAAAATCAGCACTATTTAAAATTGAACGATCAACGTGACTTTCAGCAGCAAAATGAACAATTGTATCTACCTCCGCCACTAAACTCTCAACTAAATTAATGTCGGTAATATCGCCCTTAACAAAACGATAATGAGGGTTATCAGCAATATCGTCAAGACTAGAAAGATTGCCAGCATAAGTTAAAGCGTCAATATTAACAATATCATCCTCAGGATGATTTTTTAACCAATAATGAATAAAGTTTGAACCAATAAAACCAGCTCCGCCGGTAACAAGTAATTTCATAACTTAACTGGTTAATTTTTGTAAAACTTCTTTTGCTTCTCCATCAGCGTATTCACGCTGTGTCCAATTACTCAAGCCATCATCAGCAATTCTAGGAATCAGATGAAAATGTAAATGAGGAATTTCCTGACCAGCTATTGGGTCATTATTTTCTGTTACATTATAACCTGCATAAGACAACTTCTTTTTTATCAAATTGCCCATTTTCTTGACCACAATCATGACAGCCTTTAAATCTTCTTCTGAAATCTCTTCTAAATTAGCGGAATGTTTTTTAGGGATAACTAAAATATGACCAGGATGCACTGGTTTAATATCTAAAAAAGCTAAAACTTTTTCATCTTCATAAACTTTATAAGACGGGATTTTTCCAGCTACAATTTGACAGAATATACACATAAATTAAATTTTATAAGGTGAATTTTCATCTTGCTCCCAACGAATTTCATCAATTTCATCTTTTTTAGCAATACCTTTATATAATTTATCTGGAAAATTTATTGATAAAGCTGGCTCATCAGAAATACATTGATAACCATGAACCACTCCTGGCGGCACTAAGACTGTACAAGGATTATTTATACCCACTTCAATTTCTAATTTCTCTCCTTTAGTTTTAGAATCTGCGCGCCGATCCCATAGATGTAAACGAAAACTACCAGGACCAATGAAAATAAAATAATCACTTTGATAAACATGTTCGTGAGGACCACGGGCAACACCAGGTAAAGTCAAACTAACATAAGACATAGCTGGCGCTAAATCCACTTCATCACGACGATATATTTCAGTTAACCAACCGCGATCATCGCTAAATTTCTTTAATTCTTTAATAATTACTCCTTCAATCATATAATTTTATTTAACTATTTTTCTCAAATCAAGCAAACCGTTTTGAGCGCCAAAATAGGCAATTTTAGCAGCAGTATTTTTAGCGCCAGCGTATAATGACTTTTTAATATCACCATCAGTCAATGCTAAAGCGGCCACAAAAGAAGAATTAAAAGCATCCCCTACACCAGTAATATCTACTCGCTTTTTTTCCTTTAAAACATCTTGGTGATAAAAACTTTGACCGTCATAAACATCAGCACCATCTTTGCCACTAGTAATTAAAACTAAACGTGGTCCAAATTCATATAAGGCTAACAACAAATTCTCTATCTTATTTAAAAAGGCAGGCTTCTTATTACTATAACGAGCATCACTTAAAACCAGCTCAATGGCCTCGTCTTTATTAACACAAAAAACATCTGTCTTCTTTAAAAACGGCGATAATTTCTTTAAGCCAGCCTGATACTGAGACACTCCCGGATTCCACGCAATACGAGCTGAACTATTTTTAAAAACAGAACGCAAAACAGCCTGCCAATTACCAGATAAAGAAGCAATATATAAATTTTTTGTCTGTCTAATTGCCCTTATCTCCTCTGCTCTAATAACTAAATCGTTATTTGCCGAACGATTAGTAAAAATAATTCTTTCGCCGCTGTTAGTTACTAAAATAAAAGACACCCCTGTTGACGCTTTGTTATCAAGACGTGTCATTTTAATAGAGACTCCACGCTCACGTAGATTATTAATAATATCACGGCCGTTACCATCCTCACCAACTCTAGCTAAACAGGCGGTCTTGAAACCAGAATTAGCAAAATTAACAGCTGCATTAGCCGCTCCGCCCCCAAAAAGATTATAGAAATTATCAACTTTTAGTTTAGCGCCATACTCAAAAGCCAACAATTTTTGACGTAAAACATCACGATGATTATCAATTAAAATCCCTTCATCAGTAAAAAAACTAATATCACGAGTTGCCCCACCAATAGTAATTATATCGTATATCATAAATTCATTATTTAATTAATATAATAACATAAATTAACGTCTCTTCAAAAAGAATGGCTTTAAACGTCGACTTAAAATAGCCAATAAACTAAAAACAGCTCCAACCACAATAAGGTTTAAAATTAGCTTCCAAGCCAAGGACTCCCAAAACAACGAGCTACTTAAAAAATGACTAGCACTTAACCCGGGCCAATCAAATATAATTAAAAATATACGAGTAAACAGAGTACTGCTAATAACTGCAATAATAGTAAGTAATAAAAAAGAATAAAGAGAACGATTGGTTAATAAATTTTCTAAAACTAAATAAAGAATAAGGGCGGAAAAAAATAAAGATAAAATAGTAGTACCAAAAGGATGAAAAAACAATACATCCAAGAAAAAGCCAAGAAACAATGAAATTAACCAGACATCATTCTCGTTAAATAATAAGAAGGAAAAAATAATAACAATTAAACTTAACTCAAAGTTGTTAAAAGGCCAAGGTAAAGCACTAATAAAAGAAAACTGCAAAAGAGCTAAAGCTGCCACACCTAAGAGTAATAATCCATATTTTATTAGGCGCTTAGACATAAAACTTAAGGAATAATAACTGAAACTACCGTGAGATTATGAAGAGAGGCTAATGGTTCAATAGTCACATCCTGCCAAATTTCGTTACTTTGATTATTTATCTGAGAAACGCGACCAATAACTAATCCACGTGGAATACCATCACCGAGACCAGAAGTGATTAAAATATCATTTGGCTCAATCTTTTCCATTTGGGGAATAAAATTCATCTTAATAGTTAGACCTAATTCTCCCTCCGATAAGCCAATGGTTTTAGCTTGATTTAACACAGCTGCCGCTAATTGGCAATCAGAACCAGTCGTTAAACAGGCGCGAGCACTATAATCTTTAACTTCAATAATTTTACCAATAATAATGCCAGCCTCATTAATCACACCTAAACCTGAACGTAGTCCATCTTTTAAACCTTTATCCAAAATAATATCCTGAGCATTATCAGCGGTATTAAAAAGATTCTGGCGAGAAACTATATTAGCGCTAACAGCTTTATAGTGATTATTATCTAAAAAATTTAATTGCTGTCGTAATTTATTATTCTCTTCAGTTAAAAGCTCAAGTTTAGCCTCAGAAATGGTAGCCAACGCTAATTCAGCTTGCATTTCTTCTAATTTTACTGACATATTTTCTGGCGACAAATCATCATAAGTGCCATTTTTAAACCAAGAACCAAGAGAATGTAAAGAACGATCAAGTGGTCTAATGACTATAGATAAATAATTTTCTACTGGACGCAACAAACCCGTCCAATGTAATATTAAAACAAAAAAAATAGCCATTAACCAGCGCCAAATGTTTCTTTGTTTCCAAAATAAAAGCATAGCTATTTATCAAAAGTTACATTACCTAAAGTTACCTTGGCTAAAAGTTCTGGATCATTTATTAAGATGCCTGCTCCACGAACCACACAAGTTAAAGGATCATCTACAATTTTTACTGGAATTTTAGCAGCTGCTGATATGGCTTGATCAAGACCACGTAATAAAGCGCCACCACCAGAAAGAAAAACTCCGCGTTCATAAATATCAGCTACTAATTCGGGCGGGGTTGTTTCTAGAATTGTTTTTATATTTTCAATTATTTTATTAACCGTACGACTAATAGCCTCTCTGATTTGTTTATCGTTAACAATAATTGCTTTAGGCAAACCATTAATTAAATCCCTGCCCCGTACTTCCATTTCCTGAGTATCTTCACCGGGAATGGCGGAGGCAATATTAATTTTAATTTCTTCTGCTAACTGTTCGCCAATTAAAATATTAAATTCTTCACGAATATACTCGGTAATATTGCTATCAAATTCGTTGCCGGCTAAACGCAGAGATTTCCAAGTCACTACTCCGCCCAAAGAAATAACGGCAATTTCTGTGCTACCACCACCAATATCAACAATCATCGTGGCCGTTGCTTCAGTAACGGGTAAATGAGCACCGACAGCCGAAGCCATGGCCTCTTCTACTAAATAAACCTTACGAGCACCAGCCGAACGAGCAGCGTCTTCAACTGCCTTCTTTTCTACTTCAGTTAAATCAAGAGGGATACCAATAACAACCCGCGGACGTGGAATTAAAGCAAAATGCTCCTGATGAACCTTATTAATAAAATATTTCAACATTTTTTCCGTGACTTCAAAATCAGAGATAACGCCATCAACCAAAGGTTTAATTGCCTCAATATGAGCCGGAGTTTTCCCGACCATTTTTTTAGCAGCCAGACCAACCTCCAGAATTTCATTAGTACGCTTATTAATAGCAACTACTGAAGGCTCATTAATAACTAGGCCCTTTTCACTCATCACTACCAAAGTATTTTTAGTACCGAGATCAATCCCGAGGTCGTGACTAAATTTCCCTACAAGTTTATTGAACATAAGATAATATATCTTTAATTTTTACAATTTGCGCTTCTTCTGCACTTCTCTTTTTTAATTCTAAACTTTCAAGAGCTAAGGTTTTTTTACTTACTAATATGCGATAAGGGCAACCTATTAAATCAGCATCGGCAAATTTCTCTCCAGCCGCTAAGTCGCGATCATCATATAAAACTTCAATGCCTTTAGCTATTAATTCATTATAAATTTTCTCGGCTACCTCATCCTCTTTAAGTGAAATTAAATGCACTTTAAAAGGAGCGATACTCTCTGGCCAAACAATACCCTTATCATCATGACAAGCCTCTACTACTGTGCCCATAATACGACTTAAACCAATACCATAACAACCCATAACTACCAATTCTTTCTTACCTGCTTGAGTGCTATATCTTAAATCAAAAGGGGCTGAATACTTTGTCCCCAATTTAAAAATATTGCCAACTTCTACCGCCTTATCTTCTCGTAAATCTTTATTTCCACATTTTGGACAAGTAGATTGATCGTCAATAATCTCCTTATTAACAGCTAAACGACATTTATCACAAATGTAAATTAAATCTTCACCAAATTCGGTCACAGTCTGAAATTCGTGTGAATATTTAGCAAAAGTACCGCCAGAAGCAAAAGTTAAATAAGTTTTATCACCAAGGCCAACCCGATTAAAGATACGTTCGTAGGCAGCACTAACCTCTTCGTAATATTTATCCAAATCAGCTTGATCAGCATGAAAAGAGTATAAATCTTTCATTAAAAATTCACGACCTCTTAATAAACCAGCCTTAGCTCTTTTTTCGTTGCGAAACTTAGTCTGTATTTGAAAAACAGAAAAAGGCAATTCACGATATGAATAGATAAACTTTTTAGCTAAAGGAGTAACTACTTCTTCATGGGTAGGGTTTAAGGCATATTCTTTTTTATCAGAAGCAGAAATTTTAAATAAAACATCTAAATCATCCCAGCGTCCAGTTGCCTCCCAATTTTCTTTAGGCGCAAAAGCAGGCATACTTACTTCTTGCCCGCCAACTGACAACATTTCTTCTTTAATAATTTGTCTAATCTTATCCATTACTAAACAACCCAAGGGTAGAAAAGAATAGACACCAGCCGCTACCTTATCAATAAAGCCAGCGCGTAAAAGTGTTTGCGCATTATAACTTGTTTCATCTTTTGGTAGCTCTTTTAACGTCCGGGTAAATAAATGGGATTGTTTCATATAATTAATCAATATTTATCTAATATATAAAGCTAAATCTTCTTACTTAATTTCTTTAAAGCCGCTTTAACTCTTTCACCGCTATCAACTAAAGTTGGATCTAAACCATCAAGCGCTAAACGAGCGTCTGGCAAAGAATAGCCAAGACTCATCAAAGCGTCTAGCTCGTCTCCCAGACCAGCTGAGAGGCCGCTGTCAGCGTTTAAACTATGTCCGCCGATAATCTTAGCAATCTTGTTTTTTAATTCCAAAACAACTCTTTCCGCCGTCTTTTTGCCAATACCAGAAACTTTCATTAATAAGCTAGCATCATTGCGAATAACCGCCTCGCGAATATCATCAGCCGAAGCGATTGAAAGTACGCCAAGGGCAGATTTTGGGCCAACGCCGGAAACTGAAAGTAGTAATTCAAATAAAGCTAAATCCTCTAAACTTTTAAAGCCATAGAGATCAGAAGCGTCTTCACGCACCTGATGAGAAAGGTATAGTTCGCACTCTTCTCCCTTAGCTATAGATGACAACAAAGACTCACCTACAAAAACTTGGTAACCGACATTATTTACCTTTAATATTAGGTAATTACTACTTTTTGCCAAAACTTGGCCACATAAGTATGCGAGCATATGTTTTTAGTATAATATATCTAAGGATTTAATTAAATCTTGACAAAAACTGTTGATGATGATTTACCATCAAGAAAACCCTGCAATAAGCAGGGCCTTTATTTCACTTAAAAACGTTTTATTCTAATCAGTCCAGAAATTGGCACAACCTCTATTCCCTGTTTTTCAATCTCATCTAGCATTAAATTCATACCCAAAGAATCAGAAGACATGTGCCCAGCAATAATAACATTAATATGATATTTTTCCGCTTCCTTTCTGTGTTCTTCACTCATATGCATGCCGATCACTGTACCAATTCCATATTGAGCCATCTTTTCATAAATATCTTTAGAACCGCTAGTGCCACCGGTAAACTCAGTGACGACTACTTTTCCTAAGCTACGCTCAGCACTGCCAGCAAAAATCTTTGGACCAGCTTTTAATTTTTCAGCCTCAGCATATTCGGGAATAGTCTTAAGAAAATCAATCATCTCACCCACTGTTTCTAATTCTTCACCCTTCTCCTCAATGGCCTTAGTCACAAAAGTAGCGGACATATTATCAGCTGGAGTATGTAAACACATAAATTCTAAGCCGAGCATGTGAGCCATATTAACTGAGCGCTGATGATTAATTGGACTAATACCGCGCGTTACTTCAGAAATTCTAGGCTGAATCACTGATTCAGCAATATTAATAGGTACTCCATGTTTAGCTAATACTTGAGCTTGTAAATGCATAACGGTTGATAAGTCGGCGAGAGCCACTCCCTCAGGATGATGAGAAATCACCAAATCAATATCGCCTCTTTTATCAGCATATAATAATTCTACACTATCCATATCAATCCCAACTAATACTTTCTTGATTTCTTTTTTCCCATCAGTATTTAAAATCCGAGAATCAGAATAGGGATTAGTTAGAGATTCTAAATCAAAAGATTCTTTTTCTTTCTCACTCATCTCATCATATTTCTTCTTTGTTTTAACCAATGATTGACGGACATAGTCTTCTCCGCGCAAATCATGCTTTATACCCTCATTGATAGCTAACTGATATATTTCTTGTGTAGTCATATTTATATTTAATTATTTTTATCCTCTTAATTTAGCAATTCTTTCTTCTACTGGCGGATGCGTCATCCATAATTTAGCAAACCAGGAAACTGATTCTCCTCGCTCCTTCCCCTTTAAAGGTGAAACAATAAACATATGAGCCGTGGCTCTATTTACATTCTTTAAAGATGGCTGATTGTTGCTAATTTTCTCTAAAGCTCTTGCTAAACCTTCTGGGTAACGAGTTAAAAGAGCGGCATCAGCATCGGCCGCAAACTCTCTTTTTCTAGAAACAGCTAAATTTAATAACTGAGCAAACAATGGAGCTAAAATAGATAAAATAATAGCTATAACAGCTATAATCATGCCAATCTGTCCATTATTATTGTTATCATTATTGCGACTACGACCACCGAAGAAAGACCAATGACGAAACCAATCAGCCAAGAGCACAACGATACCAACCAGGACGGTGGCAATGGTGGAAATAAGAATATCACGATTACCAATATGAGACAGTTCATGCGCAATTACGCCTTCTAATTCTGATTTTTCTAGTTTGCCTAAAATGCCAGAAGTAACCGCAATAGCCGCATGTTCAGGATCGCGACCAGTAGCAAAAGCATTAGGTGAAGCATCTTCAATAATATAAATCTTGGGCACAGGCAAGCCGGCAGCAATACAAAGATTCTCTACTAAACGATAAAGTTCGCGTCCATTACCCTTATCCACTTCCTTGGCCTTAGACATTGAAAGCACAATTTTATCGCTATACCAATAACTAATAAAAGCCATCGCAATACTAAAAATCACAGCAATAGGTAAGATTTCAGGAGCATCCATAGCTGCGGCAAAGATATAGCCAACGATAATAATAAAGAAGAAAAACCCGGTCATTAAAAACCAGGTCTTTCTCTTATTAACAGAACTATAAGTATAGAGATTAGACATAACGCTTACAGAATATTTTATTTATCTTGACCCTTCATCTTATTGGCAAAACCTTCAAAAGCCTTTAAAACCTCGATTGGGGTCATAAAGACGATAGTGTTTGATTGGTCCGAAGAAATATCATTAATTGATTGCAAAGTGCGTAAGTGCAAAGCACCTGGAGTTTCGGATAAAGTTCTAGCGGCAGCGGCAATATTTGCGGAAGCGGCTAATTCTCCTTCGGAATTAATAATAACTGCTCTCTTTTCTCTTTCTGCCTCTGCTTGCTTAGCAATTGTTCTTTCCATTGATTCTGGCAAAGACACATCCTTTAACTCTACGTTATTAACCTTAATGCCCCATTCATCTGTTTCCGCGTCAACGATTTCACGAATGCGATCAGCAATTTTTTCACGTTGACCTAAAAGTTCATCCAAAGTTGCCTCACCAACTATATTGCGCATAGTAGTTTGCGCATATTGAGAAATAGCATATTTAAAGTTTTCTACTTCAATAATAGCTTTTTCCGCGGCTGCTACTTTGTAATAGATAACCGCGTTAACTGTTACTGGCACATTATCACGAGTAATGGCTTTCTGATCAGGCACATCAACTGCTTTAACGCGGATATCAACCTTACGGAAAGATTGAAAGACGGGGATTAACAGACGCCAGCCCGGTTGCATCACATAAGAATAGCGACCCATGGTAAAAACTACGCCTCGCTCGTATTGATTAACTTGCTTTAAAAAAGCTAAAACAACAATACCAATGAAAATCAATAAATAAATCCAAGACATACCTTTATGTTTTTAAACTTTTAAGAAAAAGCTTAAAAAATTAATAATTATTTAAAATTTTACCGCTACCGTCTCTTTTTCTTCTTCGGCTGCTTCAAAAAAAGTATAAGCCTTAAAGCCTAACATGTTCCCAAAAATATTAGTTGGGAAGACTTGTAATTTAGTGTTGAAGTCGCGAACATTGGTGTTATAGAAACGACGTGAAGCCATTATCTTATCTTCTGTATCAGTTAAATCACGTTGCAGTTCCAAAAAATTCTGATTAGCCTTCAAATCAGGGTAACTTTCCGCTAAAGCAAAAATTGATTTTAAAGCAGAACTTAAATTATTTTCTGCCTTGAGCATTTCCTCAGAATTATTGCTTGATTGAGCGCTCATCGCTTGATTTCTAGCATTAATGACGTTCGTAAAAGTTTCTTGTTCATGACTAGCATAACCCTTAACTGTTTCCACAAGATTTGGAATTAAGTCATGACGACGTTTTAATTGTACATCAATATCGCTCCAAGCTTCGTCAACTCTATTTTTAGAGCGAACTAAGGCATTGTACATGCCCACAAGAATGAAGGCTAAAACAACAATGATGGCAAGAATAATCCAAGTAGTCATATGTTTATATTTTTAATTATTTTTTATATTTTTTAACTAAATTGTCCGTTTATTATAGCAAAATTAAGAGATTTTGTCCATAAAATTAAGCCTTTTCCACCTGAATAGATAGTCCTCCAGTCTCCAATTTCAAAGTCTTAATTTTGGTATCAAATTTAGATTGACCCAGACTAAGATTAAGAGCAATAGTAGCTTTTTTAATATCTTCAGTGGCTTCAATAAGCCATTTTACTGACTCCTCATCTCCACTTACATAAATATTAATATTATCAGCCACGCTTAAACCAGCATCTTTACGTAAAGCATTAACCGTTCTAATTACTTCTCGTTTATTCCCCTCCATTTGGAGTTCAGGGGTAATAACAACGTCCAGATTAACGGTAATATTGCCTTCGCCTCCCTGCCAAGTAATTTTACGTACATTTAATTCATCAGCTAATAAACTAAAATAACTATTATCAAGCTTATTACCGCCCGTAAATTCAGCAGAATTCAACATCTGCCTAATTTTAATACCGGCAGCATCACGAGTGGCTAAAGCCACTTCCACGCCTTTGCGCAATGACTCCATTTGTTCAAGCACTGCTTCTTCATTTTTCTTAAGCTCACCCAAGTCAGACCAATTTTGTAGATGAACCGATTCATCGCGATTATTAAATTGATTGCCAGAAACTTCCTGCCATAAACGTTCTGCCATAAAAGGCATAAAAGGAGCCATTATTTTAGCCAATTCTAATAAAACAAATCTGCTCATAGCTAAAGCCGCCTGCTTGTCATTTTCATCGTCACTCTTAAAACGCTCACGACTGCGACGTAAATACCAAGTTGAAAGTTCATCAATAAATTCAGTAATTGGACGCATGGCTTTCGGCAAATTATATTTTTCCATTGCCCCTGTCACCTCAATTAACAATAGTTTTAATTTAGCTAAGATCCAAGTGTCCAGAACATTTTCAGTGGCCACTTCCCGTCCATCATATTCTGGTGCGTAGGTTTCGTAGAAACGATAGACATTCCATAGAGTCATCACATTCTTGCGTAATGATTCCTGCACACCGCTTTCAGCAAAATTCAAATTCTCGGCTTGCATAACTGGTGAGGACAACAAATAGGCGCGTAAAGCATCAGATCCATACTTTTCCATTACTAAACTTGGATCAGGATAATTCTTCAATTTTTTAGACATCTTCTTGCCATCTTCAGCTAAAACAATACCGTTAACAATTACATTCTGAAAAGAATGATTGCCTTTAATACCGCCAGAGATAACATGCAAGTAATAGAACCAAGCTCTAGTTTGATCAGCGCCCTCAGCGATAAACTGAGCGGGAAAATTTGCTTCTAGCTTTTCTTTGTTTTCAAAAGGATAATGAAGCTGGGCGTAAGGCATGGAACCAGACTCAAACCAACAATCAATCACATCACTAATGCGAGTCATAGTCTCGCCACACTCAGCACAGGCGAAAGTTAAATCATCAACTTTATCCTTATGAATATCATCAATCTTAGCTCCAGTTAATTCTTCTAATTCAGCCACCGAAGAGACAACGTGACGATGCCCATTCTTACACTCCCAAATTGGAATAGCGCTGGCCCAAAAACGCTGACGAGAAATTGACCAATCGCGAGCACCCTCTAACCAATTGCCAAAACGTCCATTTTTAATATAATCAGGCGACCAGTTAATTTCTTTGGCTGTTTCTAAAAGTCTATCTTTAATTTTTGTCACTCCCACAAACCAAGAAGAGGTAGCGTAATTAATTAAAGGCGTATCACAGCGCCAACAATGAGGATAGCTGTGTTCGTATTTTTCTTTGTGAAATAATACATTATTGGCCGCCAAATATTTAATAATCTGAATGTCGGTAGCCATATGATCATCAAGAGGCTTAACATGCAGTCCGGGAAAATCTTTGACTTCTTCCTTAAACACACCATCTAAGCCCACGTGCTGAATAAACGGTAAATTATTATCCTTACCTAACTTCATATCATCTTCGCCAAAAGCAGGAGCAATATGAACCACGCCAGTTCCCTCTTCAGTTGTCACAAAATCAGCTGTATAAATCTTCCAGCCATTGTCTCTATTTTCTAAATTCTTATCTTCGGAATAGTAATTAAATAGGGGTTTATATGATTTACCAATTAAATCGGAACCTTTAAAAGTTTCTAATATTTCATTAGTTCTTTCTTTAATCACTTCGACTAATCGCTCCTTAGCAACAATAAAAATTCCTTCTTCTGTTTTTACGCGCACATATTCAATCTCAACCCCAACAGCTAAAGCAACATTTCCGATTAATGTCCAAGGAGTAGTTGTCCAAGCAAGCACATAAGTACCCGGCTCGTCGACTAATTCAAATTTAGCAATAGCCGATAAATCTTTAATATCACGATATCCTTCCGTTACTTCTGACTGTGATAAAGTCGTCTCACAACGTGGACAAATATGCATGGAACGATAGTCCTTATAAATCAATTCCCTGTCCCAGAGTTGTTTAAATGTCCACCAAATACTTTCCATATAATCAAGATCCATGGTCTTGTAAGCATTATCAAAATCCACCCAACGCCCCAGACGAGTAATTACTCTTTCCCACTCTTCGGCATAAGTTAAAACTTTAGAACGGCATAAGTCATTAAACTTACCTACACCCAATTCTTCAATATCTTTCTTACTCTTTGTACCAAGCTCTTTCTCAACAATATTTTCAATTGGTAAACCATGACAGTCCCATCCCCATTTGCGTTCAACGTGATAACCACGCATAGTTTGATAACGAGGCACAGCATCTTTCATTAAACTGGCCACTAAGTGTCCGTAGTGAGGAGTACCGGTAGCAAAAGGAGGACCATCATAGAAAACATATTCTCCCTTAGGCGAATCTTTCATTAATGATTTATCAAAAATATGAGCCTCCTGCCAGAAATTAAGGACTTTTTCTTCAGCTTCGGGAAAGGTTAAGACTGGGGATTCTATTTTATCTTGTTTTGAAGACATAATATTTTAAAATTTATTTTATATAAACATACAAGCGTAAAAATTATTCAAATTTTTCAACCGCCCTATCTCTACCTGAGCCGTTTTTCCAAGTCTTAGATTTGTTTTTTTGATTTCTTCTAGCTTCAGCTTCTTTTCTCTTCCGCCTTCTTTCTTCTTTTTCTTGAGTCTCTTTTATCCTTAATGCTACAATTTTATTCTTTTCATCTTGTCTTAGTATTCGCAAATACTTTAGATATAAACTAGCGCTATCGCGATAAGTATCTTCATCCAGCACATCAGGATTAACTAATTTATTGTATATTTTTTCCTTATCTTTACCTGGTTGAGCAGCTTCATATTCAGCCCTAAACATAGCCATTCTAACCTCATATGATTTAATCTCTGGCATAATATCATCAAATTCAGACAATTCAATATCATCATCACTAGACTGCAACAAGTACAAACGTTTCAATTTTATTTCCGCTTCTTTTTTAATTTCTTCTTCCCTTTTAATTAAAGCATCAGAAATTAAATCTTCTTTTTTTTCTTCAGTCCCCTGAGTCTCGGTGTCAGTGCTCTGTTCTTCTTCATTCTCAATAACATCTTCATCAATATTTTCTATTTCATGTTTACTAGGCTCAAAAATATTTAAAAAATTTAATTGTTTTTCCGACATATATTTATTAATTACTTTCTAGGCCAATTTAATTCTACTTAAATCACCATCCAGCACCTTTGGCTTCATGCCCATAATTTCTTCACGGCAATTCATGTCTGGAATCTGATTAGAAAGATAAATTGGTTTTTTTAAAAATAAAGCTAAACCCATCTCTATTAATGTATTGGCGCCAACGTAGCCGACGACACCATTCTTTTCTATATTTAAAACTAAAATTACATCAGCCCATTCTATTTTAGCAAAATGATCAAGCATCGCCTCCCTTTTTACATCCCAAACCCAAGGCTCAGGGTTAGCAGATTTTCTAATTTCATAATACTCAGAAACTGGAATGTAATCACCCTGATTATTCTTAATTTCCGTTAGTGGTAAATCAACCTCATGCCCCAACTTTTCTAATTCTGCTTTAACTCTTAACATTTCTTCCATAAAGGCAATACTGCCACAGATGGTAATTTTCATAAATTAATTTTAATATTAAGCCCCGCAACACTTCTTATATTTCTTGCCGCTACCACAAGGACAAGGGTCATTACGCCCAACCGTCTTACCAGATTCATCTTTAGTCTTTTCTCTGACTAAATCAAAATTGTCTCTCTTTTCGCTTAACTTCTTCATTTGTTTAGGGGCTCCTTCAAGTACTAAATTTTTAGGCTGCTCACTTTGACTTAAACTCATTAAAGCTGAAGGCGCCATCTGCAAAGCATCAGCGGTACGATAAATAGAATAGACTAATTGCTGACGAACAAGGTCAAGTAATTCATGATATAGGCGATATGATTCCTTTTTATATTCTACTAAAGGATCGTGCTGACCATAGCCACGCAAACCAATACCACGACGCATATAATCCATGGTTTCTAAATGCTCAACCCAAGTTTGGTCAATAGAGCGCAAAAGTATGCCTTTAGATATCTCTACAAAATTAATGCCAGCCTGTTGAAATTTTTCTACTAGCTCATCATAGCTTTTAATTGCTTCTTCCTTAAAATAATCTAAAACAGCTTGACGACCAAGCTCATTGCCCTCCCCTGCTAATTCTTTTAACTTGTCTTCTTGACCAGAAAAATTTAACATGGTCTTCATCGTTTCAGCAATTTCCTTTAAATTCCATTCACTTGCTTTTTCACCAGCACAATGAACAGTAATCACGCGAGTAATTTCTTCCTCAACTTGAACTTTAATCATTTCGCTTAAACGTTCAACTGGACTCGCCTCACCTTCTTTTAATTCTGCCTCCGCTGCTTCTAAGATATCACGACGACGACGATAAATCGCTTCACGATGCTTATTAATTACATCATCATACTCAACTAAATGTTTTCT
>JAFGTW010000040.1 GCA_016938835.1 Patescibacteria group bacterium | reverse complement strand
TATCGCATAATCCACGTTCAACTGTAGGCACATTAACCGAAATTCATGATTACCTAAGAGTGTTGTATGCTCGCTTGGGTGAGGTTTTTTGCCCTCATTGTGGCACTAAAATTGAGAAACTGAGTTTAGAGGAGATGATTGATATTATTATGTCCCGAGGAAAAGAGGCTAAAGCTGAATACGTGATAATTTTAAGTCCTGTTATTCGCGGTCGTAAGGGTGAATACTATCAACTACTCTATGATTATCTTTCGCTCGGTTACGCCGAAGCTAGAATTGATGGCAAGATGCATAATTTACGCGACACTTTAAAGATTAATGCCAAAATAAAGCATGATATTGATATTGTAATTGATAAGGTGATGTTAAACGATGAAACTCGTTTATTTGAAGCGGTTGAAAATGCCAGTCAATATAGCCAAGGCTTAGTGGTAGTACAAATGGGCAAAGAAGAATATTTGCTTTCATCAAATTGGACTTGTCCTAATGACGGTTTTTCTTTTCCTGAAGTTGAGCCACGTCTATTTTCCTTTAATTCTCCTCACGGTGCTTGTCCAGAGTGTTCTGGTTTAGGAAAAATTGGTTTTCGGAGTGATAAATTATGTCCGGTCTGCAATGGTCAACGTCTACAACCGGAAGCTTTATCAGTAAAAATAATGGGCAAGAACTTAGCGGAGGCTAGTCATTTAAGTATTGATAAAGCTCATGATTATTTTTGGAAATTTTATCAAAAAATGACTAAAAAACAGCTAGCTATTGCTGAAAATGTTATTTCCCAGGTATTAAATCGCCTTGATTTTCTAAATCAAGTTGGCTTACATTATTTATCACTAGATAGAGATGCTGGCAGTTTATCGGGCGGAGAAGCACAACGTATTCGCTTATCTTCACAAATTGGCTCACAATTATCACGTACTCTTTACGTACTTGACGAGCCTACCATTGGCTTACACGAACGCGACACAGACAGACTCATTAATACTCTTAAGACTTTACGTGATAAAAATAATACGGTTGTCATTGTTGAACATGATGAACGAACAATTCTTGCTTCAGATTATTTAGTTGACCTTGGTCCTCTTGCTGGCGTACACGGCGGAGAAATTCAATCAATTGGTGAAACAGCTAAACTACTAGCAGCAGAAAACAAAAAACCAGGCAGTCAATCTATGACATTGCAGTATTTAGCCGGTCATCAAGAAATTTCTTTACCAGATAAAAGGCGTCATCAAAATCACGGCAGCCTAAAAATATCTGGAGTGAAAATTAATAATTTAAAAAATGTTAAAGTTGAAATTCCTTTAGGTAGATTGGTTGGAATAAGTGGTGTATCAGGATCAGGCAAATCATCATTAATGTATAACGCTTTATATAAAAACCTATCCTATCTAAAAAACAATCCTGGCAAGAAAAATAAGTTTAAAGGAATAGATGATATTAAAGGAGCGGAATATATTAATAAAATTGTGGTTATTGATCAGTCACCAATTGGGCGGACTCCGCGCTCTAATCCGGCCACCTATACTGGTATATTTACTCCAATTCGTGATTTTTTTGCCGCTTTACCAGAATCAAAAGAACGTGGCTATACTATCTCCCGTTTTTCTTTTAATCGCCCTGGTGGGCGTTGTGAGGCCTGTTCCGGAGCAGGTGCCAACCTAATTGAAATGCATTTTTTGCCAGCCGTATTAGTTGAGTGCGATGTTTGTCGGGGAAGACGCTTTAACCGCGAGACTCTTCAAGTAAAATATAAAGGCAAAAATATTGCTGATGTTCTAGATATGACAATTGATGAAGCGGTGGAATTATTTGCTGGCAACTATTATATAACAGATAAGTTAACTGTTCTGCAATCTGTTGGTCTTGGTTATTTAAAACTTGGTCAAGCAGCCACAACATTATCCGGAGGAGAGGCGCAGCGAATAAAAATTGGCAAAGAATTAACTCATATTTTGGGTAAGCGTACTTTATATTTACTAGACGAACCAACCACCGGCCTCCATTATCATGATATTACCATGCTCCTTGATGTCTTGAATAAATTAGTAGAGAAGGGGAATTCAGTATTAGTAATTGAACATAATTTACATATGCTCAAATCAATGGATTATATTATTGATCTTGGTCCGGATGGCGGCGATAAAGGCGGTAAAGTCGTGGCCACAGGGACCCCCGAAGAAGTTGCTGATAATGAGAATAGTTTGACCGGGCAATACTTAAAAGAACATTTAAGCATTAAGAGGATTAATCCGATTAAAATAAAATAAAAATAAGAAAAAAGAGTCGTTTGATTAAAACGACTCTTGGCAAGATGAGCTTTGGACTACATTTTTTTGGCGAGATGTCCAATATTTACTCATCTCTTACTCCGGATAATTGCGTCAAAAAATCGGAGCGTAATCATTGCACGTTAGTAATTTTTCACTTCATCTGTTTTTTTCCCTGGGTTTATCGCGGATAAATTCTATTTAAATAAAAATTATCGGGTCAAATCCCCCCTTAATGAATCAGTGTAAAAAATCTATTAAAATTTTATACTATATATTAATTATGTCAAGAGCTTTGTTAAATCTAAAAGATATCGTTAAGACAGCTCCAAAAACACCAGGGGTCTATTTTTGGTACGGGAAAAAGAGAGAAGTATTATATGTTGGGCGCGCAGTTAATCTAAAAAACAGACTAAGTCAATATTTTCAGAAGCGAATAGACACTCGAATTGCTGAAATGGTTGCGCAGGCGCATGACCTTAAATTCATCACTTGCGAGAGCTTGTTAGAAGCAATTATTTTAGAAGCACAGAATATTAAAAAATACTGGCCTAAGTATAATATTGTTGATCGCGACGATCGCTCTTTTATTTATATTGCTATTAATCAAAAGGCGGAATATCCAAAACCAATTATTATTCGCGGACAAGATATAAAAAAATTTCCATCACAAGCCTATAAACTATTTGGCCCCTATCAGTCATATAAGTTAGTTAATTCAGCTTTACGTTTAATTCGCCGAGTTTTTCCCTATAGCACCTGCACCCCTCATCAAGATAAGGCTTGTTTTGACTATCAAATCGGCCTTTGCCCGGGAGCCTGCATTGACGCCATTAGTTCAAAGGAATACAAAAAAAATATACGTAAACTTATCCTGTTATTAAGTGGTGAACGCAAACTTTTATTAAAAAAATTAGAAAAAGAAAATCCAGAGCAAGCCAGAGCCTTGCAACATCTGCAAGATGTTTCTTTATTAAATATGGAAGAGGACTTGCGCCAACCCCGATTAAAACGTATTGAAGGTTATGATATTTCTCATTTAACTGGCAAGGAAACTTATGCCTCAATGGTTGTATTTAATAATGGCGAGAAACAAAGTTCCGATTACCGCTTATTTAAAATTAAAGATGCGCCAGCCGGCGATGATGAAAGAGCTTTACTTGAGGCATTATTACGACGTTTCAAACACGAGGATTGGCCGCGCCCAGATATGATTATGATTGATGGTGGTAGTCCTCAAATAAGTTTCTTAAATAGAGAATTGAGCAAACATAATTTAATTCTGCCTTTAGTTGGTATTTCTAAATTTGGTGGTGATAAGCTCGTTTTTCCACGTGGAGTAAAGCAAAATTTCAAAGACTTAGCCAGTTTACTCAAGCCAGCATTACTACAAGTTAGGGAAGAAGCGCACCGTTTTGCTAATTACGGGCGAAAAAAAGGGACGCCAAAAATAAGATAAACCCTTGACAATCGATGTAATTTTGCTAATATATAAGCACAACTAAATTAATTGCCACAGACAGCAAGCATATTTATAAGTCTTGCCGAGGTAATATAAGCTAATTTTAGCTTTTATTTAATCTGTGGTCAGCCCTCAGATTTTTTTATTTTAGGGCTATAAATGTACTTATAAACCAGCGTGAATAACGCTAATTAAAAAATATGCCAAAAAGCAAAATCCAAAAGCAGGAAATCTTGCGAAGCTTGGAGAAGAAGATTGAGAAATCAAAATCAGTCGTTTTCGCCGGCTTCAACGCTTTGGGGGTAAAGGATAATGAGCTTTTACGCGAAAAGTTACGTCAAGAAAATGGCGAATACTTCGTTGCTAAAAAGACCTTATTAAATCTTGCCTTCAAAAATCAAGGTGTGGACAACTTGGATACTGCAGGCTTAGATGGTAAAGTGGCCGCAATCTTCTCTTATGAAGATGAGGTCGCAGCCGCTAAAGTACTTGATGACTTTCGTAAGGATAAAGCGCAAAAACTTTATTTTCTCGGAGGAATTTTAGAGGGCAAATTGCTTTCTAAAGAAGAAATCGAGGCAGTAGCGAAATTACCAAGTAAGCTTGAATTGTATGCCAAGGTTGTAGGCTCCTTAAATGCACCTATCTCCGGTTTTGTTAACGCTTTAGCCGGAAACTTACGCAATCTTGTGTATGTTCTTAAAGCGATTGAAGAAAAAAAATAATAAATAATCAAAGCTGACTTGAATCGGAATGACGATCAAGCGGTAATAAAATTATGTCTGAAGAAACAACAAAAGACACTGCTGAAGTAGTAGTGCCAGCTAAGTTCCAAAGCTTAGTAAGCGAAATTGAAAAAATGAGTGTTTTAGATTTAGCTGAATTAGTTAAAATCTTAGAAGAAAAATTTGGCGTATCATCTGCTGCTCCAGCTATGATGGCTGCTCCAGCTGCCGGTGGCGCTGCTGCTGCTGAAGAGAAGGATGCTTTTGATGTTGAATTAACTGAAGCTGGTGCTAGTAAAATCAACGTTATTAAAGTTGTACGCGAAGTAACAGAAATGGGTTTAAAGGAAGCTAAAGATTTAGTTGACGCAGCTCCTAAGGTTTTAAAGGAAGGCTTGAAGAAGGAAGAAGCTGAAGCTTTAAAGAAGAAATTAGAAGAAGCTGGCGCAAAGGTAACTTTGAAATAAATTTATTCTAAGCGAAATAAAAAATCCCCCATAAAGCCTACTGGCTAAGGGGGATTTTTTTATACTAAACCAAAGAAGAAACTGAAGGCTTATAATTTAAACTGATAAATAGCATCATCATCTAAAATATAAGCAGTCCTAAAGTCAGCACTAAAGCTAAAGTCTTTAATATTATTTAAAGTAGGCAATTGATATTGATGGATTAAGTTGCCGTCCGTATTAAATAAAAGTAAGCGCTTGCTTGATTTATCAAGAATTACTAGCTTTGAATCTACTAATTTAAATAAGGACGCACTGCTTAAAGCTGGATCAACAGCCGCTAAAGTAAAATCCTGTTTAAGCCCGCGCTTATACTTATCCATTTTACCATTATCACGCAATACATAAATATCACTACTAACCGCAATATCAATAGCATCGCCTAAAGAATTTTCTTCCTGCATCCAGGCAGTTTTAGCGCCATAATTTAAACCTTGAGCTATCAGTTTATAAATCTGATTAGCCTCAGGCACTAATAAATACAAAGGTTTGCCGCTAATATCATAAAATTGAAAAGAATTAATATTATCCTCAGGCTTAATACCGCTAAGACTCACAGACATATTCTTGCCCGTTTTAGGATCAACGCTATCTAAACTATTACTGTTTAAATAATATATTTTATTATCAAAGATAATTGGTTTATCCAATGATTTAATATCGCCGCTAAGAAGAATGGAATCGGTTTCCTTGGAATTTAAATCTAACAAGTAAATAGCTTTACCAGCAGGATCCGCCACATAAGCCTTATTATCAAAAATAACTAAATTTCTTGTTTCCGCTGCGGAGTTGTAGTCTTTAAAATTATTAATCATTTCGGGATTATTAATCTTAGTTAATTTTTGCACCTGATCCCGTTGTTTTTCAATAGAGCTTAAAAGAGAATTACGTAAATTTGTTTGGGACTCACCTTTAACTGGCAATATATTTAAAGCCATAATACTTTCACCAATCAAATTCTTGGCAGCCTCTTCATTATTATATAAAAGATAGGAATCTATCATTGATTTTTTCTCTTCCAAAGCAGCTATTTCTTCATTAAAAAGAGCCACTTCAGCCTGTTTTCGATTATTAATAGAACTAATAATAATACTTATTACTAAAATAATAAAAGCTAAAAAGATAGAAACAATCATCAAACGATTACGAATACTTAATAATTTTAACCATTTATTAACCCTATCTAAACTATTGCGCCAAAACTTTGGATTAAATAAATTAACTAAAGTTGACATAATAACACTTATGGTTGATTTAAAACGAGAATGACCACGACTGAAACTAATTTTTTCTTTAATTATTTTAGCGGCAGAAATGGTTTTTTGCGCACCTAAAGAGGGAAGTGATTTGGTTGACTTAATTGATTTTAGATTTATACTAGCACTAACCTTATTCACCTTTTTCCATATCTTGCTAATTTTCTTCAAATTCAACAATCCAGCTGGAGCAAGCATCTGTTCGGTTCTTTTCTCGGTAGAATTTAAATGCGAAATGGAATGATGTGCAGATTGATAATCATCATCAGAAGCATCCTCCTTTAAATCAAAATTACTATTACCAATCGTATTTTTTATAATAATTCCTAGGAATGGAACATAAGAGTTAAGTTTAGATAATGTAGACTTAATTTGTTCAGAAGCAACCATCGGCGGCAACTTGGTAATAATATTAATTAAATCTTTATTAGATAAATACTCAGGTAAAGCTTCATTACAGAAAATAAAATAAGCAGATGGAGGAATCTCTCCGCTAATAACTGAAGCAAAAAATTTAGGACTATATGGTGCGCCATCTTCAGACTGAGTATCGCTATCAGCAGCGCTACTCTCAACATTAATAAGCTCAAAATCATTTTGACGCTTAAAAATTAAAAAGGACTTATTACGTCCAAAATTTGAAAACAAAAGCTTATCCTCAAAAATTACACCAAGACTAAAATTTGTGTCTTCTGGTTTAAGTTTAATCCGATCGGCAGCTAAAAAATCCAACAAAGATTTATTTAACTTGGCTAGGGCCGCCTCAAAAATATTATCCAAGCTAAGGCCTTCGATTTTATCTTGTAAAAATAATTTCTCATCGTTGTAATAGAAATCCTCTAAATTATTAATAACAAAATCTATGACTTTTTTAGCCTCAGTTTTTTTTCCATCTATCTCTGCTAAAAAAAATAGTTTTCCGGCAATATTTTCCTTAATAGCGTCTGGCTGACTAACAAAAACTTCGCGACTGCCAGTTTGATGTTTGCCAGCGTTTAAGATTAGTGAGGATATTTTGTATTGCATATTAAATATTTTACGCTAAATGCGCCCATTTTATTTGACTATTGAGCATTTCTATTATACTATAAATATGGAAAGAAATAAAGGGACTATAAAAAAAATAAGCAAAAAACCTTTATTTTTACGAAAATATTTATTTAATATTTAAGCTTATGTTAGCTCGTATATTCGGATCTAATGCCCGTGTTAAAATTCTTAAAACTTTCTTGGGCAAGCCTGAACAAAAATATTATACTAGACAATTATCACGTGATCTAGCATTACAAGTTAATTCTGTTCGTCGTGAACTAGAGAATTTACAAAATATTGGTTTAATCAAAGAAGAGGGAATTGAGCATGAATCAGTATCCGAGGAAGAAATAGAAGAAGTAAACACTTCCAAGAATAGCAAAAAAACACCATTAAAAAATGATAAGAAATACTTTGTGGTTGATCGTGATTTTTTACTATTTCGTGAACTTAAGAGCTTATTTGCCAAAGCAAATTTATTGTCATGCCAAGATTTTTTAAAAAATATTGATGATACTGGTAAAATTAAACATCTTTGGCTTAGCGGTATATTTACCGGTGAAACACAGGCACCAGTTGATTTATTGTTAGTTGGAAAAGTTAATAAAACACAGTTTCTTCAAAAAATAAAAGTTTTAGAAGAGGACTTAGGCAAGGAAATAAATTTTACTATAATGGATGAGAGTGAATATGAATATAGAACTGACATTAATGATATTTTTTTATACAAGTTAAAACAATGTCACACTCTTCACGAAATAGATAGGGAAACGGCTGAATAATTTTTCTTTATGAAATATAAAGCACAACTAAAATATATTCAAGTATTGAGCTTAAGACTATTTTTAACTGTCTTAGCTTTATTTTTTTTCACTCTAATATTAAGTTTTGTTCTTAGCTGGCAAAGCTGGCGATCTTTTACTGCTAATGCCTTGCTAGCAAAAGATCAATTAAGCAGTGCCCTAATTGAACTACAAAATAAAAACTGGTCTGAATCTAAAAATAAATTGGACATAGCACAAACTTCCTTACTACAGAGTCAGAATGATTTGAGGAATTTACAAACAAATTGGTTTCCAGCTAAATTTCAAATTGGTAGTTCTCAGTTAAATGATTTAAAAAATTTAAACGATACTGCTTTAATTTTAACTCGTAGCGCTCTTCAAGTGAGTGAACTAGCTCAAAATTTAAGTGCAGCTGCCTTTATTGGCACAGAAAATTTCAATGATCTTAAACTTAATCAGAAAGAGGCTTTTATACAAGCTCTAATTGCTCTAGAGCCAGAACTAAACGGTCTTAAAGCCAATCTTGACCTAGCCCTGATTAATCTTGACCGCATCCACCCTTATGGCATCCTGTGGCCCCTGAAGGGACAAATTAAAGAACTGAGAACGCAAATAGATACTGGACACAAGATTATTAGCGAATCTTTACCTATTCTAAAACTACTACCAGCATTTAGTGGCTATCCTCAAACAACACATTATCTAATCATGCTTCAAAATAATGACGAACTAAGACCGACTGGAGGCTTTTTAGGCACATACGTGCGCCTTGATATTGCTAATTTTGGTGATATTGACCGCCTAGAGGCTGATGATGTTTACCATCTTGATATGCCCGCCATTGGCAAAACAAAGTTTGAAGCGCCAACAGCTATAACTAAATATCTAAAAGTAGATAATTGGTACCTACGTGACGCTAACTGGTCACCTGATTGGCCACAATCCGCTCGTCAAATTCAAACAATGTTCCACGCCGAAAGTATTGCTGGCGGTATAATTGAACCGGAATTAGATGGAATTCTAGCTATTACTCCAGATTTTGTTGCTAGTTTATTACGCATTACTGGCCCGATTACAGTACGTGATCAAACTTATGCCCCTGAAAATATGCAGGCCTTGTTGCAATATAATGTTGAAGTAGCTTATAAAGAAGATGATATTTCTTCTTGGGATCGCAAAGATATTATTAATGAATTGATTAATGTGCTGCGCGATAAATTAACACAATTGCCATTAAAACGCTATCCAGAATTATTAAATAATGTATACGCCAGTATTAATCGGGGTGATCTTTTAATCTACTTTAATGATTCACAAAGACAATTATTGGCCAAGGAGCTTGGCGCTAGTGGTGAAATCGTTAATAGCCAGGGAGATTATTTAATGGTGGTTGATGCCAACTTAGCCGCTTTTAAAAGCGACGCTGTAATGAAAAAAAACATAGCTTACAGGGTGAATACGGAAACGGATAGAATGTCAGCCTTACTACGCTTAAATTACCAGCACACTGGTGGCTTTGACTGGCGTACTACTCGTTACCGTAGTTATACCAGAGTGCTTACACCACTGGGAAGTGAGTTAAAAAATATTATTGGTATTAATAAAGATACAGATGATTTTATTAGTTATGATGACGCCACTTTAAATAAGCATGTCTTTGGCTTTTTTTGGAGCATTGAGCCAGGACAAAGCAAGGAACTACAGCTTGAATATTATTTGCCAATGGATATTAACAATAATTTCCAGCAAAATAATTTGTATACTCTTTTTGTTCAGCGTCAACCTGGTAGTCAAATAGAAAATTTTTCTTTAGACGTAAAGACAAGCAAAGAGATACTTAAGAGTAGCGCTCTTAATTTAAGTGCTGACTCAAGTAAAAACGGAGCTTATTGGACCAGTAAATTAGAGCGTAGCCAATCCTTTCAGTTATTGACAAAATAACAAAAAATAGAATATACTATTTACGTGACTAACTTAGTACCATTAGCTACGGCACCGAGCGTCACATTTTCTTCCTTCCCAAATTTAAAGGGAATCGCGGGTCGAAAGGATAGTTATCCTTTTGACCTTTTTTATTGACAAATTTATAAAAATGTAGTAAGTTATAATATACAATAAAAACGTTTATTAACAAAAAAATATATACTAATGAAAAAAATATTAGCCATTTTATTTATTATATTGGGCTTAAACATACAAGCCCAAATAAAGACTGCCGTTTATTGGACAGCCTCAACAATGACAGAGAACATGGTTAATATTTTAGTTCGAGATAGTCTACTAATTATAGACATCGAGAACTTTAATAATAACCCCGAGCAAATTGAAAAGATAAAAAAACTCAACCCACGTGTTATTATCTTGTTTTATATTAATCCCATGGAAATGTGGGATAAAGAAATTGCAAACAGAAACTTAGGCAATAAACTACAAGCAGAAACTCCAAGTCAGTTTATTCTAAAAAAAACCAATGGATCACCCCTAATATTTTGGCAAAATATGCACATGATGAATATGACCATGCATTGCCCTAAAGTTAATAATCAACGCTACATTGATTTTTATGTTGATTGGCTCAATAGAGAACTCGCCAAAATGCTAAAAGTTAACGGCATATTTATTGATAACGGTACGAGCACTATTAGCTGGATGGATACAAAAATTGATGCAGACAATGATGGTCGGGCTGATTTACCTAATGCTCTAGATATTTCTTGGTGTTCAGGTATGATCGAATTTCTTAGCTTGTTGGAGAAAGATAAGCCAAAAGATTTTATCATTGTTACCAATAAAGCAGAGAAGAGTCTATTTTTCAAAAATGACGGGGTTATGTTTGAAAAATTCCCAAACAATTATTTAGGAGACACAATTGCTGATGGTTGGTATCGTTGCATGGAATTAGCGGAAAAAGCTGGTAAATTTACCATCTTTCAATGCGAACCAAAAAATATAGAGTTCGTGATTGCTAGTAGTTTACTACTTGATAATATCTATGTATGCATGGGACAAAACAGATCTGTTCCTAGTGAATATTTACTTAATGTAGGTAAGCCTTTAGGGAGATACTACGAAAAAGATGCGCTTCAATGTCGTGATTACGAAAATTATCGCATTGAAGTAAATCCAAAGAAACAAACAGCAAAATTTATCAAAACAGATAAAGATTAAAGCTGTGACCCAATAATGAATGTTGGGTCTTTTTTTATTCTATTTTATCAGCTATTATATATAATATATGATTATTATTAATTTAATTCTCAGCCTCGTCTCCACCGTTGTCATCTACGGACTAACGCCAATTTTTGGTCTTTTTTTATTATCCTTTAGTACTCCTATTATCGGCTGGTCTTTTGATTTTGCTGGACTCAATATCCCACTCTCTGATTTAGTGGGATTTTTAAGTGTTTTTGCCTGGTTAATAATTATTTTGTATCAACTAATTTTTAAACCACGCGAACGGATTAAGCTAAATTTTCCTTTGATTTTTCCTTTTGCTTGTTTTTTAATAACTGCCTTTCTATCACTATTAAACCATCCGGATCCAGGAACTGGTTTATATTATATTTTCCGCTGGTTAATATTACTCTATACGGCCTTTATTTTTCTACCATACAACCTTATTAAAAAAGAGAAGGATTTAAAATTAGTAATTTGGGGATTAGCCGTATCCTCCTTTTTAGTAATGTTTAGCGGCTGGCTATCCTTACTTGGACAAGACTGGCACAACAGTTTTTTCCGTCTTAAATCAATTGCCTTATCTGGAACATATCCTTTTGGTGAAAATCATAACCTAATTGCTGAATTTTTAAGTATTGGTGCCTTTGTCTGGCTATCTCTAAAGGAATGGGCAAAATCTCCACGTTCAAAAAGAATATACAACAGTCTTTTTGTGCTTATGCTTTTAGCGGTTATTATGACATTTTCTAGAGCCGCTTGGATAACAATCATCTTACAACTAGGAATATATTTACTCTGGAAGCAAAGACGATATTTGGAAAAACAAGGAGGCTTGATTATTCTAGCTGTTTTTACTCTTATTTTACTAATGACACCAATTTTTTGGAGAATGAAAATATTACAAGATAGTAATACCAGTTCAACTGAAAATCGTATATTGCTCACAGAAATAGCTTACAAAAATTGGCAGGATAAGCCTATCTTAGGGCAGGGAGTCGGACAGTTTACTAATTTAGTATCCGACAATCTTCGTTTCACAGCTAAATACGGTGACCCCTTAGACTCACATGGTTTTTTACAGAAAATAATGGCAGAGATGGGTATTATTGGTTTAATCAGTTGGATATTTTTATTAGTCGTATTATTTAAAGAGGCAATTATTGGTATTAAGCGTTACGGTGATAGATCGCCTTGGCTTTTACCCTTATGGATTGCAGCTGGTGGATCAATCTTTTTTCAATTATTTAATACTTCCTACTACAAAGGCAAGGTTTGGCTTATTGTATCATTAGCATTAATCGCCACTGAATTGGCTCGTAAAAAATATGGGGAAAATTAAAATTTGCTACATTATGCCGGCCATGGCTCGCGGTGGCGCTGAACGTTTTTTATTGGATTTAATAAGCAATCTTGATAAGTCTTTATTTTCAGTGTCTATTATATTATTTAAAGATAAGGGCAGTTTTTACCCAGAATTAAAAGAGTTAAATATTGACTTACATGTATTGAAAAAAGCGACATTGTTGGGCTTAATTAATTTGTATCGTTTATTTAAACTACTAAAAAAAATAAAACCTCACATTGTACATACTCAACTTGGAGGTGATATTCGTGGACGTTTAGCTGCTTTTTTAGCTGGTATTAAAATTATTATTTCTACTGAGCAAAACCTTAATAAGAGCGAGGAATCATACCAACAAATAGCCAAAATTATTACCGCCCCCTTAGCTGATGAGATTGTAGCTATCTCTCAAGCAGTGGCTAGCGACATGCAACATCGTTATTATTTGCCAGTCAATAAGTGTCAACTCATTATTCCTAATGGTCTTGATTTAAAAAAATTCACCTATCAAGAAAATAAAAAAAATACTGGAAATATTAAGGTCGGTGCGATTGGACGTTTACACCCACAAAAAGGTTTTGATTTAATGATTAAAGCCTGGCAGAAGCTTACACCTAATAACGCCCAGTTAACTATTGCTGGCGACGGTCCAGAAAAAAATAACTTAATAAAGCAGATCACCAAAGCTGAACTGACAAATAGTATTAAATTACTAGGTGATATTAGTCATGTTAATTCTTTTTATGACAGTTTAGACCTTTTACTTATACCTTCTCGCTGGGAAGGTCTGGGCATAGTCGCTCTTGAAGCAGGAGCTAGGGGCGTTCCAATTGTAGCTAGCGACGCAGATGGCTTAAAAGAAATACTTACTCCGGAAAGAGCGTGGATATTTAAAACTGGTGACGAAAATGATTTGGCTAATAAACTAAAGGAAGCTTTGAATAGCCTAAACACTGAAAACACAATTAAAAAACAAAGATCTTTACGTCAGTATATTGAAGATAATTTTGATATTATCAAAGTTGTGCAAAATTATACACAGTTATATTTGAAATTATGGCAGCAAAAATATGAAAATACTTCAAGTAAATAAATTTCACTATCCCCGTGGTGGTGCTGATAGATATTATCTGGATTTATCGGAAAGCCTAAGTAAGGCTGGGCATGAGCTGGCCTTCTTTGCTATGCATCACCCTAAAAATTTAAAAACGAAATGGTCTAAATATTTTGTGAGCCGAGTTAGCTTTAATGAAGATATTTGGAAGTATGCCTGGAAAATACCTGGGCGTCTATTATATAGTCTTGAGGCAAAAAGAAAATTTTCTGCTTTACTTAAAGATTTTCAACCAGACGTCATTCATTGTCATAATATTTATCATCAACTTTCCCCATCTATTTTACATGCTGCTAAAAAAGCCAAGATTCCGGTGATAATGCACCTTCATGACTATAGTTTAGTTTGTCCCAATCATAGCCTATTTACTCACGGAGAAGTTTGCCAACAATGCCAGCCAGGGAAGTACTGGCCTTGCGTAAAACGTAAGTGTGTAAAAAACTCTCGCACAGCTAGTTTCTTAGCCGCCACTGAGTTATATCTACATCAGAAGCTTTTAAATATTTACCAAAAAAATATTGAATTATTTATTAGTCCGAGCGAGTTTCTTAAAAAAACGTTAATTTCTAATAAGTGGCCGGAAAACAAAGTAAGGGTTATTTCTAATCCTTTTCGTTGTAATCTAAGAGCAGTCGAGGTAACAGAGATGAAAAAATATTTTCTCTACTTTGGTCGTTTAAGTCAAGAAAAAGGGATTGATTTAGCCATTAAAGCTCTTAAACTTAATTCTGAATTAACTCTAAAAATTGTTGGACAGGGGCCTGAAAAAGCATCTTTACAACTTCTAGCTGATAATTTAAAAGTTTCAGAAAGAATAGAATTTATTGATTGGCAGGAAGGGAATGAATTAAGTCGCCTCATTATTCAAGCTCAAGCTGTTCTTATTCCTTCGCGTTGGTTAGAAAATTTTCCCTTAAATGCCTTAGAAAGCCTTTCCTTGGGCACGCCAATCATCGCGGCTAATATTGGCGGTCTACCAGAGATTGTTAATAACAAAAATGGATTACTAATACAACCAGAAGATAGTCAGGCTCTAGCAGAAGCAATGGATACAGTAAATAATGGAAAAATTAGCTGGAATAAAGAAGAAATTAAAATTAGTGCTGAAGCTTTTAGTCCCGATAAAAATCTACAAGATGTACTTACTGTCTATCAAGAGGTAATTGAGAAGCAACTCCATAGAGCCTAGCGGCCACGGGGTTATAGCCAAAATTAAAAACCTGTCTCTTTTTATGAAACTTAAAACCACCCTTGAAAGGGTGGCTTTTTTATAGAGAGCTTATGTAAAGTCTTATTTATTCAATACTAAAAGAAATGCTGTAATGCAAACCAGAACTCTGTCCAGTAACCTTAATATCATAATTATCTGCAGTTAAATCAGGCACAAATAGAGACTGAGTAAAGCGACCCCTAATATCAGCATTTAACGATGTTTTTGTTCCAGCAAAATCTATTTCTAAAGACTCATTTGGCACAAAACCACCGCCATTTAAATATACTTCGGTATTTGGAGCAGCTCGATTCTTATCTAAATTTAAATACATATTTTCGGTAGGATATGAACTTTCATCTTCTTCGGTAGCAGCAATAGAAGCAATTTTATTTAACTGATCATCTAAAACTAAAATGTTTGAATTATTAAATACAACAATTTTATCCCCATTTAAACTAACAACGTCCATGCCCATAGCCCAACCGCGCAAACCAGCAATACCATTGGTAAAAACCCAATCCTCGAGTTTAAAATCATTTTTATTTAATTTAACTACGCCAATACCATTACTGAAATATACAGCCTGACTATAACCGGAAGCGGCCATATCGTAACCTTCATAATCTAAATGTTTAAAGCTAGCTAACATTTTGCCATCTAAACTAAATTTTTTTGCATAATAATCATCAACTATATATAAATCATTGTTGCTATCTATATATACTTGGTGAGCACTGCGACTAGTTTTTAAATTAATCGGTATTTCTTTAATTATTTGACGACTAGCGCGATCATAAACATATATATGATTATTCTGTACATTGACTAAATACTTATCATTTCCACGAACATTATAAGGAATTTCGCTATTACTAAATTCATACTCATTAACCACTTGCAAGTTGTCATTCCAAATCTTAACATTATTGGCACTAAAACTGGCAAGTTTTCCGTCAATATCACCAACACGATTATACCATTCCCAATATGAGTTACGAATTGTATCAACTAAAATTAATTGCTTGTTATTAAACTCATACTTATAAATACTAAAATTAGTAACAGCGTAAACATAAAGATGACCCTCTTCTTGACGTAAATAAGAATCATAGAAATCACCATATTTACCAAAGCGCTCATCAAAAGGGCGCACTTTAGCTAGGAGTTCTATTTGCTTATTATTTAAGACAAATAATTCCATACTGCCAGTATTGGCGGTTGTAATATATATCTTATTTTGAAAAACAAGAGCATCTCCAGAATAATAAGACTTTGTTTGTCCCTGAGTGTATGACACTAATATTAAAGAAAATATACCTAAAACTAGGACAGGGATAATGATTTTTTTAAACATAAACTTAGTAAAATTATAATATAATCTTATAAAATATTAATTGCCTATAAAGCGGTTGTTTGATAATATCTGATTTTTTAAAAAATGTCAAGAGTGTTCTTAATATATATTGACAAATATAATATAGTATGCTACTATGAGTTAATATAATAATATATAAAATGTTTGTAATAATATCTATACTTTTGTAAAAATATCAAATATATTGCTATAAACTATTGACAAATAAAATATAATATATTATAATTGTGAGTTAATATAACAAGCTCTATGGACTTAAAAGAATTTTTATTTTTAATTAAACAAAAACGTCAAAGCATTTTTATAATAATGCTAGGAGCACTTATTTTTACTTTACTTATTTCCTTACTTTTTCCTTTGCACTATGAGGCTAAGTCAAGACTTTTAATTACGCAAGACGCTAGCCAGACTGATGCTTACACAATGTCTCGTTCAAATGAATATTTAGGAAATCTATTTACTCAAATAACCAGTTCTGGTTCATTCTTTGATTTAAGTTTAAGTTCACCTTATAACATTGATGATAGCTATTTTCCTGGAACTTACGCTCAACAAATTAAAAAATGGCGAAATACTGTTAAAACTAAAACCATAGCTGACTCAGGTATTATTGAAATTAGCGTTTATCATACTGTTCCTTATCAGGCTCAGCAGATTGCTTTGGCGGTTAATGAAGTGATGATTAGTAAAAAGAATAACTATCAAGCTAATGGAGACAAAGTAAGAATTAGCGTAATTGATCAGCCTTTAGTTTCAAATTATCCCGTAAAACCTAATTTAGTACAAAACGCCGGACTCGCTCTTATTTTTAGTTTTATTTTCTCTTTATTCTTTATTTATATCTTTCCTGAAGAAAGGTATGATATCCGTTTATTTGGTCATAAGAAGAAGAAACGTAAACTTAAAAAAAGAGAAGAAGCAACTAATACCGTTTGGGATAAATTACCTTCAAGTGCCAACAAACATAATCATCAAAAGCATCAGGAAAAGTTTTCTCCCAATGGTAATATTAAAAATATTTTAAGATAATATACAGATGACTAGTTTGTCATCCTGAGCGAAGGTAAGAAATATTTCTTCCTTTCTCCCAGGACTACAACAATCCTGTTTAAGATGATCATTAACAATTAAACCCTAGATACGATGAAAAAAATCGCACTTTTTTTCTTGGTTTTATTGATGTTTGCATCAATAATACCAAGAGCTCAAAACGTGAGCTCTATAAGCAAGGACGCTAATTTATCACTTTTTTCGGGGTACTTTGCCAAAAAACAAAACACTAATAACAATGGTTATTGGTCGGGTCTTTACGGTGACTTACCATTAATAAAATCAGCTGATAATGCTTGGAATATTGGTCTTTACGGCCTTTATGTCCGATCTGCCTGGCAGGATAACATGACTCAGTATAGCTCTACAAGCGATGCATTTGCTCTGGGCATAAATACTGGCTACTATAATGAATTTCTGTCTTATACGCATTCTTTGTACCTAGGATTAAGCCTTGGCTACAAACATGTCCAAGAAATTGGACAAGTCGATAAGATTGATTACTTGTCAGAAAGTATTCAAAGAAATCATCTGCTAACAGGATCCATTAATTTTAACCTAATTAAATATTCAGGTTATCATGAAAATCTTTTACCTCGCTTACAATTAATTGTAAATGTGGAAAAAAGTTTAAAAGCCTTAAAGGTGTTGAGTGAAAACAATAATCCTAATATAAAGGTTCCCGCTTGGAATCAAAATTATTATGAGATAATGTTAAAAGAAAGCATCTACGATCTTCCATTAAATTACTCCGGCACAGTATTTCTTCAGCCAAAAGTTGGAGGAATGTACAGTCATTATACGACTGGAAATCCTGATGCTTATTCTTTAATTCTTGAAATTTCACTTCACCGTGAATATCAAGATGACTTCCTATCCTTGTCTGTTATGCAGAAGTGGAATCCTAATAGCGGAGAATATCTCTTCGCTATGATAAATTTGAATTTACTAAAACTAATTAAAAAACAATAGAAATCATGAACAGAAATCAAGTTATCGGCACAGCAGTTTTCATAGCTATAATAGCCGTAATTGCAATTTTCTTTCTCACCCCATATTCTAGACAGGGAGAGACAACAGTAAACAATTGCCCACAGTCAGACACTCAAGTAGTCGTAGGGCTGCCCGTATCCAGCGATTCCTTAGTACGTATGTACCAAGAAAATTCACGTCTGAAAGCTAAAAATGAAGAGTTCGAATGTGAAAAAATCACAAATGAGCTCGAGTCCGAAATTATGGAGCTAAAAGCTGAGAACAAAAAGCTTCGTCGAGAAATTGACGCCCTTAAAAAAGGTGGCGCAACCAGACAAAGCTCTCAATCTATTAGTGCCGGACAGAATGTGAGTTCTACTTACAATGAGGCAAAAGCCACCCCGGTGACTAACACCTACACTACAAGTGTACCAGATTCTCAAGAATTCTGTGGTAATATCAGAACTGGTCTTGATGGTGAACGTGACAGTGGATCTTTTTGGCCACATATTGAAGGAGATCCGCCGACTTCAATAGTAGCTGAAGCCGTACCTAATGCTAGCCATACTGGTTGGAATATCAAATTACCACCAGTAAATGAAATTACCGGATTATACGGTTGGAGCGACAATCTTGGAGTAATCTTTGTTAGAGCCGATATCCTGGATAAATTTGGACCAACAAATGTATCCATGGCTGGCGGAATGACTGGATGGCCAAAAATATGGACTTTCGCTCAGAAAGAAAATATAAATGGCACAGAATATTATGTTGCTCACTATAAATAAATGAGTTAACATAATAATTTACCCCAAAGTTAAATGCTTTGGGGTTTTTTATAAAATAT
>JAFGTW010000039.1 GCA_016938835.1 Patescibacteria group bacterium | reverse complement strand
TTTTGGAGCAACACTCCTCTTTCAGCAAGCTCAATCTTCTGCTGTTCGCCCGTTGGAAGGCTTCCTTTATGAACAGAGAACTCTTCTTCCGGCCATTTATCTTTTACGTTTTTATTATATGTACAAATAGTGATGCGGTGATCATTCCAGAGTTCATAAAAAAAATTAGGACTGTAACATTCTCGATCAAAGACTAACATGTAGCGGTGTAATTTTGGATTATCTTTTAACTCATAAGAAGTTGGCTGATTAGGAATATCTTTGTTGGTACGTGGTATTATATCCTCTTTAATAGCTTTGCTCATTCCGCTATTGATAGCTTTGTTTATAACAAAATATGGTTGCCCTAAATGATCATTAACCCAGTAATCTGTACTTCCGCTCATGCATAATCTTAATCGGCTTACAAAACGTTTTGGCATTTTTGTTTTATTGCCATAATATATTTTTACATGACCATCGACGTATAAAATACCGGATAAATCAGGATAATCTTCCAACCAGTCTTTGCTTAGTTTTTCACCCCATTCTTCAATATTACATTTTTCACAAAATAAAGTAATTCTTTCTCGCAGGGTTTTTACTTCAGGAATTCGGTCGAGACCTATAGCCTTTCCTAATTCTCCTGCCGGTATTTGACTTGATTGTGAAAGGGTTTTAACTCTTAGTAACGCTAATAGGGCAAGGGTTATAAATACACTGGTTATAGAATAGTAACCTTGATCGGGATAGAAATCTTTTTCATATTTTAATAAACCATTTGATAAAAGTGCAGGTAATGACATTAATACTCCGGCATGACTCAAATCTATTTGATCAGAAAACTCTATTTTTCCCGGAACCCCCGTTTTACAGGAAAGAATACGATCTAAAACATTACTACATGCCTTACCAAAGGTTTGTTCATTATCAATTGCAGTTCTTTCACTTTTCGTGTGTGCAATTATTTTTTCCGGCCCTCTTGATAAAGTGATTCGACTAGACTTAATAGCTTTATTTATGGTGTCCTGTTTAATTGATACTTTTTCGCTAATAAATTGCAAATCAAAACCTGCGGAATATAATTGTTGAATCTCTAATATTTTATCGGGTGTTAATTTCGTATTGTTTGCGTGA
>JAFGTW010000038.1 GCA_016938835.1 Patescibacteria group bacterium | reverse complement strand
TGGACTTCCTACAAAAAGTCGGACATTATTTTTAAGACCTATGCTACTGATTTAACATTATAAAATTCATTTTCCATTTGCAGAGGAGTTTTATATCCTAATGCAGAATGTAACCTTTCTCTATTATACCATATTTCAATATATTCAAAAACGTCTAATTCAGCACTTTTTCTATTAGAGTAAGTTCTTCGATATATAAGTTCTGATTTAATAGTCTTAAAGAAGCTCTCAGCAACAGCATTATCCCAGCAATTACCTTTTCTACTCATACTCTGAGTTATTAAGCTGTTAGCTTTTAATATTACTCTAAACTCATTACTTGCATATTGTATTCCTCTATCAGAATGAAAAATTAGAGGTTTTGTAATATTTCTTTTTGACACTGCCATTTTCCACGCAGGAATAATTGTTGCATTAGTATGTAATGTTTTACTTAATGACCAACCAATAACCTGCCTATCATATAAATCTATCACCGTAGTTAAATATAGCCAGCCTTGTAAGGTTTTTATATAGGTAATGTCAGAAACCCAGGCTTGATTTAATTCTAATGGCTTAAAATTCCTATTTAAATAATTTGCTGATATAGAATACTTATGATTAGAATCTGTGGTTTTTTTCCATTTCTTTCTTATTTTACTTTGCCAGCTATTTACTCGCATCAATTTAGCAACTCTACGTTCTGATACAACACGACCTTCTTGTTTTAATACCTTCGTTACTCTTGGACTGCCATATATTTGCTTACTCTGATTATACACTCTTTTTATTTCTACTGTTAATTCTTGATTCTCTAATTTACGTTTTGAAACCCCTACACTATACCATCTGTAAAAACAACTGCGACTTACTTCTAATACTTTACACATTCTTTCAATGGGAAAAAACATCTTGTTTTCTGCTATAAATTGATAGACTTCCCATCGCTCTTGGAAAAAATGTGTACTGCTTTTTTTAATATTTCAAGTTCTAATTGAGTGTTTTTTAACTCTTTTTTAAGTCGTTTCATTTCTTCCAACTCTTGTTTTTGTACCGTTTTACCTGACTTTATAGATGTGCTATTTATTGTGTTTGAACGCCATTTATAAATACGTGCTACATCAATACCTAGCTCTTGTGCTAAATCTTTTATGTTATCGCGAACATAACTTAACTCTACTGCTTTTTCTTTAAAAGTCTTACTGTAATTCCTTTTCTTGGTTCCCATAATTCTAATATACTATTTTATTAGCAAATCAGTCTTAAATTTACTGTCCGTGTAAAAGTAGGAATT
>JAFGTW010000037.1 GCA_016938835.1 Patescibacteria group bacterium | reverse complement strand
TTATATTTTACAAATTATAATACATTTCTACTTTCCACCCAGACTAGCCTTAACGAAAGCAACAAATAGTGGATGTGGAGCTAAAGGACGAGAAATATATTCAGGATGAAATTGTACACCAACAAAGAAGGGGTGATTTTTCAATTCAATTGCTTCTACAATCTGATTATCAGGTGAAGTCCCAGCCACGATTAAACCTAAATCTTCAAAACGAGTCCTATAATCATTATTAAATTCATAGCGATGACGATGACGCTCAGTAACCGTCTTATTCTTCGTATATTTAGCGTAAGCATCAGCTAAACGTGTTCCGGGCTGCAAGCGACAAGGCCAGCCGCCAAGACGAATGGTTCCACCATAACCCTTTTCGGCAATTAATTTTTCTTGCCCAGGCATAATGTGAATAACTGGATCAGGAGTTTTCGGATTAACTTCAGCTGAATTAGCCTCTTTCAAGCCAGCAACATTACGCGCGAATTCAATTACTGCCATCTGCATGCCATAACACAAACCAAAATATGGGACATTTTTCTCCCGGCAATATTTAATAGCTGCTATTTTCCCCTCAGAACCACGTCCACCCCAACCCTGAGGAATAATCAAACCATCCATACCTTTTAACACAATCGTTCCTTTCTTTTCCACTTCTTCGGCACTTAACCAATGTAAATTAACCTTACAGTGATTAACAGCAGCAGCGTGCTTAACAGACTCAATCACAGAAATATAGGAATCCGTTAAATTAAAATCTCCGGTTGCAAAATATTTTCCCACAATACCGATTTCTACACTTTTCTTATTATTTTTAGTAGCGGTAACAAACTTTTTCCAATCATTATTATCAGCTTCTTTGCGGCGTAGAGGTAATTGTAATTTCTCTAAAATTCTACTACTTAAATGTTCTTTTTCAAAATTTAAAGGGATATCATAAATAGAGTTAGCATCGGGAGCGGCGATTACATTTTGTATAGCAATATTACAATGCATAGCTAATTTTTCTCGACGAACATTATCAATCGGCTTTTCACTGCGAGCAATAAGAAAATCAGGCTGAATACCAGCACTATTTAAACTGCGTACAGCGTGCTGAGTCGGCTTTGTTTTCATTTCTCCGATTTTACTTGGTAAAGGAAGATAAGAAACCATCACAAATAAAACATCCTTAGGATTGTATAACTTCATTACCCTAGCTGCCTCCAAAAACAAAAGATTCTCATATTCACCTACCGTTCCACCAATCTCAATAATCATTATTTCAGCACCACTCTTCTCTACCGCCTTATCAATACGAGCACGAATTTCCTGAGGAATATGAGGAACAACTTGAACGCATTTACCTTTGTATTCTAAATTTCTTTCACGATTAATAACTGTCTGATAAATGCGACCGGTAGTCATGTAATTCTCACGATAAATATTCTTATTCAAAAAACGTTCATAATTACCTAAATCCTGGTCTGTTTCATCACCATCTTCGGTAACAAAAACTTCCCCATGTTCAATTGGGTTCATAGTACCAGCGTCAACATTAATATAGGGATCCATTTTAATAGCGCTAACATTATAACCTTGAGCCTGAAGAATCTGACCAATGGATGCCGTGCTCACGCCTTTGCCGACACCGGACATGACACCGCCAACCACAAAAATAAATTTTGGATTTGCTTTTTTATCTTGTTTTTTTGTTTTTTGCATAAGTAAAAAGGATTGACGCCGACAGTGTCGCCAATAATATTTATTTTTTATTATTTATTTCTTGTTTTAATATAAGTTCTAAGGCTTTATCCATCTGAGGATCTTTTTCACTATCAACATCTTCCTTAGTCAATTTAACTTCATATTCAGGGGTAATTCCCTTTTCATCAATAAAATCTCCTGCTGGTGTTAACCATTTAGCCACTGTTACTTTCAAGGTGGAACCATCACTTAAATCTCGTAAACTTTGTACGGATCCCTTGCCGTATGATTGTTCGCCTACCAAAGAAGCTTTATGATAATCCCTTAAAGCACCAGCTACAATCTCTGAGGCGGAAGCACTTCCACCATTAATTAAAATAACTGTTTTAAACTCACCTAAGCTATTATTGCCATCAGCAAAGTATTCCTGACGCCTTCCTTCACCAAACTGCTCAACAACTACTGGTCCCTCTTTTACCCAAGCACTAGCCATGGAAATGGCAGTATCTAAATAACCGCCAGGATTATTACGCAAATCTAAAACAATACCTTTGGGATTTTTAGTTAAAATTTCTTTAATAGCTTGATTAAATAAGTCTATGGTATCATCATTAAAATTACTGACAGTAATTACAAAGACACCATCTTCTCGAAAATTAGTTTTAACGCTTTTTACCACAATTAATCCTCTAATAATAGTGATATCCATTGGCCTATCTTCCCCTTCTCTAATAACCGTTAATTTAACTGGCGTGTCCTTGGGTCCGCGTATTTTTTTAACTGCTTGATCAATACTTAATCCCAATGTACTGACATTATCAATCGCATAAACCTTGTCACCAGACCGCAGACCAGCCTTTTCAGCCGGCATACCAGAAAGTGGCGCAATCACAGTCACAATATCGTTACGCATACCAACCTCAGCACCAATACCTTCAAAAGTACCAGACAAATCATCGGCAAACTCCTTGGCTTCAGTCGGGTCCATAAAAATGGTGTATGGATCATTCATTGACGAAGCTAAACCACGTAAAGAGCCATAAAACATCTCTTCATCCTCAATCATGTTTTTATCAACATAATCACTTTTTAAGCGATTCCAAACTTCCCAATATAGATTAAAATTAAAAGAAGGTTCATTTTGGATAAACTGCGATTCCGGAGAATAAGCAATTTGCTGATTAACATTTTTTTGCCTATTTGTAGATAGATTTAAACCAGCGGCAAAAGAAACAGCCATTAAGACAAACACAGTTAACCAAATACGAGATCTTTTTATGGGCTTAATTTTTTCCTTAATAATATCCATATATAAATTTATTATTTTCTTAATACTTCTACGAAGCCTTTCTCATCTATACGTACAAGTTTAGATGCTTTTAATTTGTTAGGTTTACCTATCAAAACTAAATCTGGACCTACTCCTTTATAAAAATACTGCTCTGCTTCCTCGCCACTAATAACTGGTTGCCCACTGAAATTAGCGCTAGTAGAAACAATTGGCACAGCTAAGGCTCTTATCATTTTACGCAAAAAATCACTTTTGGGCAAACGTACCGCCAAATATAAACTGTTAGCAGTTACTTCCTTAACTAAAAGACCGCGATGCCTTAATAAAACTGAAGTTGGGCGCTCACTTGACCATATTTTTTTTAAAACTATTTTCTGCTGAGTATTAATATGGCAGTATTTTTGAGCCATACTAAGACTCGACACTAAAATAATCAGAGGATAACCCTTGCCTCTTTTTTTAATAGTAAATATACGATTAACTGCCTCGCTACTATCAGCCCGACAAGATAAGCCATAGATAGTATCGCTTGGCATCATTAATACTTCTCCAGACCTTAAACGCGCCACCAAGCGGTGACGCAACTTCATATCATCAACAGATTTCAGATGTTCTTTATCCATAAATAAATTAAATGACTGATTGCAAGGCTTTCAAAGCAGATGGAAGTACTGGCGTAATAATCTCAACTACTTTTAAAAAAAATGGTGCTACTTGAGATGACACCAAATAATCTCCAAATAAACTACCAATCCAAGAATAACGTGAAGCTACAAACAAAATTAAACCAATAAATAAAGAACCTTCAATAAATCCTAGAGCCCCACCCAAAAGACGGTTAATCATGCCCGTAAAAGGAATAATAGAAATAAGTTTAAATATTTTTTCAATAATCACAAAGATCCAGTTAATTATTAAAGTGGTAACTATAAAAACAATAATAAAGGAAATAACCTTACCCAAGGCTTCCCGTCCTCCAAATATATTTTGAGTCCATTGATAAAATTGCAAATAAAAATGACTGGCTATATATGCACTGGCAATTAAGCCAATAATTTTTCCTAATAATCTAATCAAACCTTTAGATAAGCCATTTAAAACAAAACCGGCAACGACAATAACTAAAGCAATATCAAAATATGACATAATTTTATTGAAGCTCAATTTCTGCACTTAAGCGCGGAAAAAGTGGTTCACTTTTAATTATTTGTGTTTGTGTAAATTGTTTAATAATTTTTTCAGCGGTCATTGGCAAAAAAGCTTGCAACATCAAAGCAATTTGTAAAATACGAGCAGCTAGCGGCTTTAAAACATCAGCAATTTCATTTATTTCACTTAATTTCCAAGGCGCCTTAGTGGTTAATTCCTCATTACAAGAAGCAATTTCATGCCAAATATACTGTAAAGCACGATTAAAGTGATAGTCCGGCAAGGCGCTCTCTTCACTTAATTTTTTTATAGCCATCATCTCATCTGCTACTAAAGCAGTAGGAATATTATTTTTTTCCAATAAAGTACTCACTCGTGATACTAAATTACCAAGACCATTAGCGAGATCGGCATTATATTTTTGTCGTAAGCGTTCTTCAGAAAAATCGCTATCTTCAAAAGGTAAAATTTCAGTTAACAAATAATAGCGCACGGCTTCAGCTCCATATTTCTCTGAAAACATAAAAGGATCAACACCATTACCAAGACTCTTGCTAATTTTTTGACCATTAGCTGTTAAAAATCCAAAAATTAATATCTGCTGAGATTGTGGCAACTGAGCTGACATTAACATCGCCTGCCACATAGCTGACTGCTGACGCAAATTATCCTTACCACAAACCTGTACTGCTGGCCAAAAATTCTCAAAATTATCCATATTATCCGGCCAACCAAGAGTAGAAATATAATTAACCAAAGCATCAAACCAAACATACATCACTTGTTCATCGTCGCCTGGAATATTAACACCATTAGGCATCTTGCTTTTAAGACGTGAAATACTAAAATCTTGCAGGCCAGAGCTAACAAAGTTTTTAATTTCGGTAAAACGATGAGAGGGCACAACAAAATTAGGATTTGCGCTATAAAAATCTAACAAAGGTTGTTGATATTTAGAAAAACGAAAAAAATAATTTTCCTCTTCAATTAATTCTATCTCCTGATTAGGATGAAACGAACAATGTCCATCCACTAATTCTGAGTCAGTCTTTTCCATTTCACAGCCAACACAATATTTAACCGAGTAAGATTTTTTATAAATATCACCATTATCCCAACATCTTTGCCAAAAAACCTGAGCTGCTTTTTCATGATCTTCGTCAGAAGTACGGATAAAATTAGTAAAACTTAAATTAAAAGCCTCCTTTAAAGACTTAAAACGTGCCGCCAAAGGGTCGCAATACTTACGAGCCGTTAAGCCCGCTGCTTCTGCCTGTTGATAAATTTTTAAACCATGTTCATCGGTACCGGTATTAAAGATTACATCTCTTCCCTGCATTCTTTGCCAACGAGCAATAACGTCAGCTTTAATAAGCTCAGCCACAAAACCAATATGAGGATCTGAATTGGTATAAGGCAAAGTGGTGGTAATGTAATATTTATTTGCTTGAGACATAATTTATTTTTTTATTTTTCTAACGAGAACAACAAATTCTCCTTTTTGTATATCTGGGTCATTTTCCAATTTCTCTGCTAACTCAGCTGCTTGACCAAAATATAAACTTTCAAACATTTTTGTGAGCTCACGTGCCAACATTACTTCTATTGATAATTCATATTCATCAATTAAAGTTGCTATTTCTTGTAAACATTTAACTATTCGATGTTTAGATTCATAAAAAACTGCTGGATAATCATTGACTAACATTTCTTTAAGCATAGTCTGACGTCCTTTCTTGTGAGGAAGGAAACCAAAAAAAGTAAAACGATCAACCGGCCAACCAGAAACTGACAAGGCTGAAATGACGGCACTAGCTCCGGGAATAGGTACAATTGATAATTCTTGTCCATATTCTTTGCGAGCTGCCGCCACCAACATTGAACCGGGATCAGAAATACCAGGAGTGCCTGCATCAGAAACTAAAACTAAACTCCTCCCCTCTTCTAAATATCGAAGTAATTGTTTAGTTTTTCCTAGACCGGAATGCTGATGATAAGAAATAGTAGCTGTTTTTATGTTATGGCGATTCAATAAAAGACGTGTCGTTCTAGTATCTTCACACAAAATATAATCAGCTTCCTTAAAAATACGTAAAGCTCGTAAACTAATATCTTCTAAATTACCAATCGGCGTTGCCGCCACAAATAAAGTACCTAATGACATAATTAAACTACGTTATCTTTTCTTTCTTTAACATATTTAGTCCATTCCTCAGCGACATCAACTAATATTTTAAAAGGAGCCTCAATAATAAAGTCGAAAATGAATATAAATACATTAATCTTAGAAAAATTACTAGAAAGCCACTTGCCCGCCATAATAATGGGCATATAAAATAAATCAATAAAAAAAGAAAGCAAATTTTCTTTCTTTTCTATCACCAATAACTCCTTAACTCCACGAGTTACAATTATACTAAAGAAACTAACAAAAGCTAAGAAAAATAAAAAGATAATAATACTAACCCAAGTAAAATTAGCCAAACCTAAAACCCATACAATAAAATACACAGAAACTAGAAAGGCAAATGCATACACAATATTAAAGATAAAATTCATTATCTGGTTGCGTTTTTTAGGGTTACGTAATTTTATTGGTTGCTGTCTAGCGAAACCGACTAAAGCCACTTCCTTCACTCCCTCTACAATTCTGTCCGTATTTTCTTCTCCGGGAATTTTAGTCAGTGATACAATTAAAAATAAAAGTATGGCGGGAAAAGAAACATTAATAGCCAAGGCTGATATATTCAATGGCTCACCAAACAAGTGTATAGCTGGAATTTCAATTAAGAAAACAAAAATTGACTTAGTTAAAAATATATAAATAATACTGCGTAAAGCCGCTCGCCACAAACGTGATTTTGCTTTTTTATATTTCTTATTACAAACCTTACGAATAGCATTATAAAAATTCTTAGGATTTTGTTTAAAATCATTGTAGATTTTAGCTGGATTACCATCGATTGTCTCTTGCAAAACTGTAAAATATAAGGAGTAACGACGAACAAGGCGATCTAATTGCTTGCGTAAAGGATGTTTAATTTGTTCATTCACTGCTAATTTAATATTTTGAATATTACCGGCAACTTCAGTAATTTTTTCATCACTAACAGTAAAGATGTCGTCAATTTTATCACTCGTCCAATCTTGATTATAATATTTAAATAAAACAAAAGCGATCATATCATCATCAAAACGAGCATAATTACGACAAATACTTAAATAAATCTGAATTTCTAAATCTTGAGTATAAGGCATTTCCGGTGGTAATTTAATAATCCGACTAAGCGAATCAAACATCACGTTTACCATTGCCCTTCTGGTTTGCTCTTTACCTAAGTTTTCTTCAATTTCACAAGCAGCTAAAGTTAAAAGCCAATTTACTAATTTATTTTTTTCTTGAATCTCATTTTTAGCCTTACTAATATCTGTATTAAATCCAAGATGAGAATCATTAAGACTGACATAAGCTGTACGTAAACGTAAATACTTATCTAAAGTACGAGCAACTTCAGTCGCCTTGATTTCTGGCAACTTATTATTAGGCAAATAACTACCACGTATCAACTCCTCTAAAAGATGACGGGCTAAAATTTCCGTATCTTGCACTTTTAATAAACCCTCAATAACGACCTGGCGTCGCAAAATGCGAGCAATAGCATTTTTTCTTAATAAATGATCCTCTTCATAATCAACAGCATTCCTCACCTTTTCATAAAAAAAGGCCATTTTTGAAATTAACTCAGATACTTGTATACGAGGAGTTTCGGCATCGTCATTTTCTGAAATGTTAAGATCGTTATAAATTGCCTGAAAAAGCTTCTTGGCATTTTCATTTAATTCTTCCTCACCACTTGGAATTGTTTTTGTTGCTAAATTTGGGCTAACCATATAAATTTTTGTTCATTTCTATTTTATCGTGTTTACTGCCAAAAAGCAACGGCCAAACAAGAAACATCTTGACAGTGATGATAGATTTGGGTAATATGTAAGCAGATAAAAAAACTGGCCTTCAAGGCTCTTTTTAATATTACAAAATTAATCTAATATGAGTAAAATTACCAGGTATCTTCAGGAATCACTGGAGGAAATGAAAAAAGTCACTTGGCCAAGTAAAAAAGAAACATATCACTACACCTTATTAGTGATTGGTATTTCTTTAGCTATTGCTGCCTTTTTAGGTATTCTAGACTATATATTTAACTACGGCTTAGAAACCCTCATTATAAAATAAATTTTCTTCACAAACAAGCGCTAATGCTGATACCCACAATCAGCTCGCAAACGTTTTTAAAATTATGGCTAAACAATTATTAAACCAAGGACGTCGCTGGTATGTTCTTCATACTTACTCTGGCTACGAAGAAAATGTTGCTCAAAATTTAAAACAAAGAGTAGAGTCTTTAGACATGGAAAATAAGATTTTCAATATTCTTATTCCTACCGAAAAGAAAATTAAAATTAAAAATGGTAAGCGTAAAGTTATGGAAGAAAAAATCTTCCCTGGTTATATTTTAGTAGAGATGGAGGTAGCTGATGATTCTTGGTATGTTGTTCGTAATACCCCTAATGTTACCGGCTTTATTGGTACTGGCACTATCCCTACCCCAATTAGTGATGCCGAGGTAAAATCCCTACAGAAACGCATGGGCGTTGAAGATCCTAAATTTACCATTGATGTAATAGTTGGCTCAGCTGTACAGATTAACGAAGGCCCTTTTAAGAATATGGAAGGAAAAGTAACCGCTATTGATGAAGCTAAAGGTAAGGTTAAAGTGTCTGTTTCAATGTTTGGTCGTGAAACTCCAGTTGAACTAGACTTCTTACAAATTAAAAAATCCTAAATTAATAAAACTGATTCATAAATAAAGCTTTTCCGGTCGCTTCTACGGTTTAGCTACAATGATATTATATGGCTAAAAAAATAAAGACAAAAATTAAATTACAAATTGCTGGTGGTCAAGCTAATCCAGCCCCTCCAGTTGGGCCTGCCTTAGGTCAGCATGGTTTAAATATTGCCGAATTCTGTCAAAAATTTAATGAAGCTACTCGTGATAAAATGGGCGACATCATCCCAGTAGAAATTACTGTTTTTGAAGATCGAACCTATACATTTATCTTAAAAACTCCTCCAGCCTCTGAATTAATTAAGAAAGCAGCCGGTATTAAAAAGGGGTCAGGAAAGCCTCGCTCAAATAAAGTTGGAAAAATCACTAAAGCTCAATTAGCAGACATTGCTAAAGTAAAGATGCCTGATTTGAACGCTAATGACATTGATGCAGCTATGAATATTATCGCTGGTACCGCTCGTCAAATGGGTGTAGAAATAAAAGATTAATTAATTTATTGTGGGAGCTTAATGATTAATATTTTTAATCATTGGCGCTATTCCACCACGAAAATATATGACAAAAAAAATTGAAAAAACAAGTGAAAAGAAAGAAACAAAAAAGGCAAAAAAAGATTATTCCTCTATTTACGATCAAACAATTCCTTACAAGCTAGATGAAGCCATTAGTATTGTTAAAAAACTGAGTAAAACAAAATTTGACCCTTCCGTCGAAGTACATATCCGCCTCGGTATTAATCCTAAAAAAGGAGATCAATTAGTGCGCGGAGCTGTTACCCTTCCTCACGGAACTGGCAAAACTGTGCGCGTAGCCGCTTTTGTCTCCCCTGACAATGAAGCTGCCTGTAAAACTGCTGGTGCAGAATTTGTTGGCGGTGATGAATTAATTTCTGAAATTAAAAAAACTGGTAAAACTGAGTTTGAAGTCGCTGTAGCTGAACCTTTGATGATGAGAAACTTAGCTGTTATTGCTAAAATTCTAGGAACTCGTGGTTTAATGCCTTCCCCAAAAAATGACACTGTCACTCCAAATCCAGCTAAGGCAGTTGAGGAGCTTAAAAAAGGTAAGGTGAGCTTTAAAAATGATGACACTAGTAATTTACATGCCGTCATTGGCAAATTAAGCTTTGAAGATAAAAAATTATCAGAAAATTACCTCGCTTTTATTGAAGCTGTTCGTAAAATAAAGCCAGCCGCTGCTAAAGGTACCTATATTAAAGGTATTTCTATTTGCGCTTCAATGACTCCTAGTGTCAAAGTTATTATTTCTTAAATAAATAAAATATGAAAAAGTTATTTGTTGGTTCCTTATCTTTCCAAACAACTGAAGATGTATTAGCAGACGCTTTTGCTCAAGCTGGCACTGTTATTTCTGCTATTATCATCAAAGATCGTATGACTAAGCGATCTAAAGGTTTCGGCTTTGTAGAGATGGAAACTGAGGAAATGGCTCAAGCTGCCATTACTATGTGGAACAACCAAGAATTGGATGGACGCAGTATAACTGTTAATGAGGCTCGACCTCTTGAAAAACGATTCTAAAGATATTTTACAGCAAATTCTAAAAACCCCCACTTTATAAAAAGTGGGGGTTTTGTTTTAACGGCTAAAAAATAAATCTTGCCAGTAATCTTTTGCAAATAAACTATTTTACTAATTCAATATTTTGAACTACTACATCCTCAAGTGGGTGGTCATTAGCGTTAACAGCAACAACACTAATTTTATTAACCACGTCCATGCCAGAAATAACCTGACCAAAATTAGTATGAGAACCATCTAGCCAAGGCGTAGAGGCGGCCGTAACAATAAAAAACTGAGAACCATTACTACTAGTGCCTGCCCCTCTATTAGCCATAGCCAAAGAACCAGCCACTAGCTTATGATCATTAATTTCATCAGCAAAATAATATCCAGGGCCACCTATGCCATCATTAGACCAATCATCATCCTTAGAATTTGGATCACCGCCCTGAATCATAAAATCTTTAATAACACGATGAAATGCTGTTCCATTATAGAAGCCGGCCTGGGCTAAATTCATGAAATTGTTCACTGTGACTGGGGATTCTTCGTTATAAAATTTTACTTGAATATCACCCATGTTTGTCTTGATAATAGCGCCACTGTATTCAGAAATTAAACTAATCTGTTGATCAGGGGCCACTACTTTTGCTAAAGTTGCTTCTTTTTCAGCCACTTTAGCCTCATCATTAATTGTTGCAAGCATTTCATTCGTCGGAGTTGTCTCTGCTTGAAATTCACCGTCATCTATTTTTTTAACAGTGCCATTATTATTGGCTTGCCTAGAATTAGCTGTTTCTGAAACAGCTTTTTGATCTTGAATATCCATATTATCGTTAACATTAGGAACTTCCGTGCCGCAAGCGGACAATGTTAAAACTAAAGCCCCCAAACCAAACACTAGAAGTGATTTATTAATTTTTTTCATAAAATTATAATTAATACCTTGATACAAAAAAATCAAGGAACAAAAAATCAGTTAAACTTTATAACGTTGTTGAATATTTCTATCCTCATCTTCTCTCTTTTCTTCAATTAACTGCTTAGCTTGAGATCGTAAATCCTCCAATTCGCCCGTTTTTAACTCCTTAGCTCTCTTCAGTAAATATTTAGAGTTATTTCTTTCCGGATCTTCTAATACTTCACCTAATAATACATCTAAAATTGCGCCAATCTTAGGACTAGGTTTGAGTTTAAGCTCTGTAATTAAACTATCCCCATTAATAGCTAACATCTTTACAGAAACAGGATCATGTTGCACTTTTTCCATCATATACTGTAAATGCCGAAGCTTATAAGGCATCGCCTTGGGCGTACCAGATCCAAGCCTATCAGCAACACGCAGATGAATCAAGTCTTGCAGATTTTCTCGTCCCACCTTACTTACCAAACGTCTCACAGAAGCGGCTGTTACCTCTCCTACATCATAATAAAACATATGATTTCTGACAAGGTTTACCACTCTTTCACGATCTTCATTTTTAAACTTTAGGCGACTCATGATTTTATCTACCATTTTAGCGCCAATATATTCGTGATTATAAAAAGTTACCTGAGAATTAATAAAACGTTTAGCCTTAGGTTTTCCGACATCATGTAAAAGTGCAGCTAAACGCACCTGCCATTCGGAACTAGGGCAATTTTGCAAAGATAAAAGGTTATGCTTATAAACCGGATAAATATGGTGATGATTTTGACGAACACCAATTCCCTGTTCAAGTTCAGGAATTAAATATTGCAATAACTTACTTTCTTGTAAATTTTTAATTCCTTCAGCTGGTCTATCCGAACTCAAAATCTTAATCAACTCATCCTTAAGTCTTTCTTTGGCCACAAACTTCAAACTACCAGCCAATTTAGTAATAGATCGAAGAGTCTTTGGTTCTAAGGAAAAGCCCAATTGAGCAGAAAAACGAATAGCACGCATCATGCGCAAAGCGTCCTCCTTAAAGCGATCGGAAGGTTCGCCAACAGCTCTGATAACTTTTTTACGTATATCTTTCCAACCACCAAATAAATCAATCAAAATAAAGTGTTCGCTACCAAACTCATGCTCACCATCTTTATCCATGCGTAAAGCCATGGCATTAATAGTAAAATCTCGTCTCTCTAAATCTTTTTCAATTTCATTCTCAAAACGAACTTCATCCGGATGACGACGATCATTATAAGCTTTTTCAGAGCGATAAGTAGTTATTTCAGCTACTCCTAATAATTTCTTATTTTTGTCTTTACAAGGGATTAGAACTGTTCCAAAATCATTCTCATATTTTGCTTCTTTAAACAAAGATAATATCTGTTCCGGACGAGCATTAGTGGTTAAGTCCCAGTCCTTTGGTTGTTTTTCCATCAACACATCACGAACGCAACCGCCCACTAATTCAACCTTATAGCCAACAGCGTGCAGCTTCTTGATAATCTTTAAAATGTATACCGGAATCGTCATAAACTGATATTTTAATCGTCCTATTTTATTAAACTATTGCCTACTGTTTAGAAACAAGGTCTTGATACATAAAATATGTATACACTAAAAAATATGGAGTAAGTATAGCCCAAACTAAATTGAAAAAAGTTGAATACACCTGTTTACCCATGTCATTTAAATATGACATCGGAATATTCATAACTAATACGAGCACAAAGGCAATTAATCCGAGCAATAAAAAACGCCCGAATACTGGCCACCAATATTTTTTAACTAAATCATAACTTTTTTCAATAGAAGAAAAAGTGCGTTTATCCGCTAAAACTACAGCAAATAAAGTAAAAGCATACGATACACCAACTACAATCCCGGGAATAATTAAAAAAAGACTCAGCACTATTGTAATTAAAGAAACCAACAAAGATGCCCAAAGAAAGCGCCAGAAATATTTTTTACTTTCTTTAAAATCAGCCTTAACACTCTTAAAATCATTTTTTAATAATAATATTAAACCAATTTTAGCCCGAGTTCCATAATAAATAGCCCAAGCAAAAGAGGCTAGACCAAGCAAAGCAAAAAGAACATACAAGACAAAGAAATGCCAGGACAAAACCATAAATACCAACAAAGCTAATAAAGCTAATACTAATACTGGCAATAAACCCAGCAGGCCCCATAAGTACATACCGATAAAGGAAACAAAACCACGAACATATAAGCGCCAGGCTTGAATTAATGTTTGTAGAAATGGTGTCATTTTAGACCTTGATGAAGAAACATTTTCTTGCATAAATTTAAGATAAATTTATTAAGTATATTAATTACTTTTTGATAAACTTTTTCAGTGAAGCAGCAAGTTCCACTAAGCGACTGGAATAACCCCACTCATTATCATACCAAGCGACAACCTTTAGTAAGTCCCCATCAACAATCTTAGTATTTTTTAAATCAATAATTGAACTATGGTTATTGCCAATAATATCCGTGGAAACTAATTCCTCATCAGAAGCTTCTAAAATTCCCTTTAACTTCCCTTTAGCAGCTGCTATAAATGCTTTATTAACCGTAATATCATTAGTCTTTTTATTTAATACACAAACGATATCACACAAAGAAGCCAGCGGAGTTGGAACCCTAACAGCAAGACCATCAAAACGCCCTTTTAAACTAGGAATAGTTTCAGCTACGGCAATAGCAGCTCCGGTAGTAGTTGGCACCATATTAATTGCAGCTGCCCGAGCTCGACGTAAATCAGAATGAGGTCCGTCAACTAAATTTTGATCAGCTGTATAAGAATGAATTGTAGTCATCAAAGCCTTCTTAACACCAAATTTTTCTTTAATTACCGCCATAGCTGGAGCAAGACAATTAGTAGTACAGGAAGCATTAGAAATAATATTATCACTTGCTTTTAACTGCTTATCATTAACTCCGAGTACAATTGTTTTTACTCCACCCTTCTTAGCCGGGGCGGAAATAATAACTTTCTTGGCGCCAGCATTAAGGTGTAAAGAAGCACTTTCTTTATCACGAAAATGTCCAGTACATTCTAGAACTACATCTACACCCAACTTCTTCCAAGGCAACTGCAGTGGATCTTTTTCAGCAAAAACAGCATATCTCTTTCCTTTTACTATTAAACCTTTAGAGTCACCAAAAACTTTATGCTGATAAGGACCATAACAAGAGTCATGGGCCAATAAATGAGCTAAAGTCTTAGTATCGGTTAAATCGTTAATAGCCACTATTTTTAAATCTGGGTGACTATCTAAAATAATCTTGAAAGCGGCTCGACCAATACGGCCAAAACCATTAATAGCAAGGTTTAAAGACATAAAATAATTTCTTAATAAATTAGATTGATTATCTTTAATTATAGCATATTTTAAGCACAAAAAAAGCCCCCGCAAAGAGGCTTATTTTATCTTTGCCACCTACTTCTAAAAACGCCTAAATTTGTTTTCTTTTTCCTTATCTTTTTTATCAACTTTTTTATTTGGATCAACTTTAATAATTAAAGCTCTTTCTCCCTCATGTTCTGGCGGAAAGCGGACATCGATAGTTTTAGCTAAAATATGATGACCAATAACTGTACCAATTCTACCCTCAACTTTAATTTTTGTGCCTAACGGCGGCAATTGAGCCGCCATCTCCTTGTAGCCAACATATTCAAAACTGAGACAACACATCAAGCGTCCGCACATACCAGAAATACGATCACTACCGCGATGAACAACTTGTTGGGCTTCAGCCATTTCTGAAGTGATGGAGGAAAAGTCACGCACAAATCTACGGCAACAAAGTTCTAATCCACATGGACCACAATCACCTTCGCAACGAGCCTCGTCGCGTGAACCAATTTGTAAGAGACGAATATTTAAATTAAGGCTCGCATTTAAATCCTTAACTAATTCTCTAAAATCAACACGCCCATCGGATGCAAAGGCATAAGTTAAACGATTACCAGTATAGGAATAACGAGCGTCAATAAGCTTCATGTCTAAATTATGGCGAGTAATTAAATCTTGACATAAAGACATAGCCTGGTCGCGGCGCTCATTATTATAAACTGATTTAGCATCATCAAGACTAGCAAGTCTTAAGACTGTCTTCAATTCTATTTCTTGTTTAGAAGCATCAATAAAAGCTGTTATTTTACCTAATTCCTTACCAATCTCCGTATCTACAATTACAAAATCGCCAACTGTTGCAGCGATATCATTAGACATAGAAAAATCATAGACCTTATCCCAAGGTGAAAATTGTACTTGTACAATAGGCATAATATAAACAAAGCCTCGCCAGTTTTTTTGAATATTAGCGAGGCTCTAAAAAATTAGAATTTAAAATAAATTAAAGACTAAAACGCACAAAAGCTAAAATCTTAACAGCGCCTAAAATATCCTTAACCTTCTTTTTATCATCTTTAATATACTCCTGTTCAACCAAACAAACTTCACTGTAATATTTTGCCATCTTACCCTCTAATATTTTTTCAATCATCGCCTCTGGTTTGCCTTCCTTTAATAATTGATCACGATAAATTTCTTTTTCACGATCCATTTCTCCCGCCTCAACCTCAGAGGATTCTAAATATTTTGGATTAGCGGCTGCTACTTGCATGGCAATATCCATAGCTAAATCTGACTTATCAGCCGCATCTAAAGCTACTAAAACACCTAATTTTCCCCCCAAATGAGAATAAGCAGCTAAACTTGTACCTTTAATTCTAGCATAACGACTAATACTCATTTTTTCACCAATAGTACCACTAAGGTTAGCTAAGTCTTCCTGCACGCTACCGTGGGTCATTGGTAAGGCTAATAAATCCTCTACAGTCTCTGGCCTTTCTTTTAAAACTAAGGCCATAACCTCTTCAGCAAAACTTTGAAACTTCTCATTGCGAGAAACAAAATCAGTTTCAGAAGTTAATTCAAAAGCATAAGCCTCATCGCCAGCAGGACTCACGGCCACTTTAATCACTCCTTCAGTTGTTTCTCTATCGCCGCGTTTAGCAGCTTTAGAAATGCCTCTCTTTCTTAAAATATCTACAGCTTTCTGTATGTCATTATTTGATTCAACAAGTGCCTTTTTACAATCAACAATACCGGCACCGGTAATTTCTCTTAACTGTTTAATTAATTCCATATAATTATTAGCGTTGGGAAAAGCTTGGGCTAAACCTAACAAAATTAATTTTTCAAATCTTTTTTAGCATCAATAATAGCTGACTGAATAATCTCCATTAATAATTTAACGGTTTTGGTAGCGTCATCATTGGCGGGAATTGGATAATTAGCTAATTCAGGATTAACATTAGTATCGCAAACTGCAATTACGGGAATATTTTTCTTACGAGCCTCAGCTACTGCTGTCTCTTCCTCTTTAATATCCCAAACAAATAAAGCATCAGGCATCTTACTTAAAGCAGTTAATCCGCCCACGCGCTCATTGAGGCGTTTAATATCACGATCAAAATCTAAACGTTCTTTTTTCGTATATTTATCTAACTTACCAGTATCTCTTTTTTCAACTAAATCGGTATATTTTTTCACAGATTTTTTTACAACACTAAAATTAGTTAAATAACCACCCAACCACTTGCCTACGATATATGGTTGTCCGGTCATCTCGGCCATTTTTTTCATTGAATCTTTAACTTGGCTCTTAGTACCAACGAACAAAATAAGTTTACCCTCCTTAACTAATTGAGACATAAACTCTAAAGCCTTTTCTAACATCTGGCGACTTTTTTCTAAATCAATAATATAAATGCCATTCTTAGCACCAAAGATGTAAGGTTTCATTTTTGGATGCCAACGATGAGTTCGATGTCCAAAATGCATACCAGCTTTTAACATGTCTTCTAAACTTGGTAGTTTAATCATAAATTTTCTTTGTCTCCTATCTTATGACAGGACTTCCGTCTGTAATTAATTTATATTTTAGCTAATATAAATCAAGAAAAAGTGCAGACGTGACGTTTTTAAATTATAAAAAGAGGTAAATTCAAAGGAAAAACCTCAACAGCACTAATAATAGCCGATATTTAGGACTATGTCAAGCAAAATATAAAATATTAATTGTTTAATATAAGCAAAATTACTGCTGATAAAAACTACTATAACTTTGATTAAACTCCTTAACTAGAAGATTATAGGTGGTTACAGATTTGCTATAAATATTGGTCTGAGCTGTATAATTAGCTACAGCTTCATTATAAGCAGGTACCAATGAATTATAGATACTGATATTACTATTCTTGTAACTCATTAATTCTGCTTCTTGCAACTTTAAAGCAGTATAAGCGACATCAATAACTGATTGCTGTTTATCTAATTCTAATTTTGCTTGATTGAGTTCCTGACGTAAAGATAAAATACGAGCAGCCTCAGCCTTAACTAAACTCATTCCCTGGAATAGCTTGCCACTAGTCCCCTGCTTTATGTCCATTTTCCCCAATCTATCAGCTTTAAATAAAGAATCAAGCTGATCTTGATTAACAACTGCCTGTCCATTACTAATATTAGGTGGCACTACTCCAACAGGAAAATAGTTAGTGGTTTCAATATAACAATAACCGGAGTTAGCTAAAGAATCAGCCACCGGACAGGCTATTCCAGCCGCTGAATGATTACTATCAGGAAAATCTAAAATTGCTGCACCATAGCCAAGACTACGAAGCCATAAAACTGCTAAAAAAGTTTTATCTGCACACACCCCCTTATTCAAATATAAAGTCTCAAAAGGGTAATAAGGGTTATTATTCCCGGACTCTAATTTCTCATGATCATAAGGAATATATTGAATAAAAGACATAATAAAAGCCATAGCATTATCGCCAATAATACCTTGACTCTGAGCTAATGAATTTAATCTATTTAAAATATTCATTGTCTCCTGATCGTCATCTCTTAATTGTAAAAACATACCATAAAAAGCTGCCCGTGGATCAGCTGGCTCAGAACCGACAAAATAAGTATAAACTTTAGAGCTAGAGCTATAATCTTTAAAAAGTTCAGAATTTAATTTAACATCCAAATAATAAGGGTTATTATTATAGCTCCAAGTGTAATGATAACTAACTCCATTATCTGCGGTTTGTGTAATAAAAGGCAAGGCGGATTCAGATGAAATATTTATACCGGCTAAATCAGCGTTACTAATACCAAGACCGAAGCGACGCATTAAATCAAAAGCATCAGCTGGTCTTCCTAAATAATTTAACTTATTATCAAGTGGATTAACATAATAAGCTTCTCCATTTGCTTGTACTCTCAGCAAAATCCTCCCTTTTAAATTGCTGGCTCCAAATAATTTAAACTGAGCATAATTAGCCTCACTAATGCCAAGTCCTAAATTACGCATAACTGAGAAAGCATCAACTGGTCTTCCCAAATAATAGCGCTGATGATTTATTGGACTTACATACCAAGCTTCACCCTTAGATTCAACTTGTAATAATATTCTACCAGACAAATCAGCGGCAGCCTGAGCACCTAAAAACGGCCAGGCTAAATAAAGCAGCCCGACCGTTATTATTACTAAAAATCTAGAACTAAATAAATTAGCCATATTATTAATCAACCAGGGTGATAAATAAATCTTCTTTAGGTTGTTGAGATAAATGTTTAATATCATTAATACAAGCTATCTTTACGTAAGCGTCTCGATCAATCACTAACTGACTAATTGAGGCTTGATAAATTTCCAGAGATAAAAAACCTAAAACATCAGCATCTAAAACACCAGTTAAAAAAGACTTGATAATGTTTCCATGACAAAAAATGGCCACATTTTTACCTTTATTGTTTTCAAAAATATCAGACAGTACGCGCCTGGTATGTGTCTGCATTTTATCTAACTGTTTATCTAGTTGATGATAACTAGCTAAAGATTGTCTGCGTCGCTCTTCAGAAGTGCGAAAATATTTGACTCGATGCCAAGCCTTCCAATCAATTTCATCTAAACGCTCATCAATCTTAACATCCAAGTGATGACGATTACTAAAATAAGCCGCTGTCTGTTGAGCTCTGGCAAAAGAACTAGCATAAACAGAATCAATCTTTATCTTTGATAACGCCTTGGCTAGTTCTTGGGCTTGTTTTTTACCCATTGGTGATAGTGGCATTAAACGATCACCCAGCTTCTTTTCTAAACTGTAGTTAGGATTAGCATGACGAATTAAATATATAGTCGTGTATGGTTCACGAGTTTTAGGCTGAAGACGGTAATATGGATTTTTCTTCATAAAAAATTATAGACCAGCATTTTTAGCGGCAAAGTCCCAATTAAGCAAATTATCGAAAATAGCACTAACAAAATCAGCGCGACGATTTTGATAATCTAAATAATATGAATGTTCCCAAACATCAAGCGCTAAAAGCGGAGTAACTCCATACAGAAAAGCAGTATCAGCATTAGCAGTCTTCATAATTTTTAACTTATCACCTTCTTTTACTAACCAAGCCCAGCCACTGCCAAACTGAGACATGGCCGCTACCTTAAATTCAGACAACATATTTTCTAATGAGCCAAAATCACGATTAATCATTTCTAACAAAGCAGATGGAACTTCCATTTTTGCAGATGTTGGACGCAAGCAATTCCAAAATATATCATGGTTATATACCTGAGCAGCATTATTAAAAATAGACTGCTTATCTTCTTGTTTATTGCTTAACCTAATAATATCCTCAAGCGCCATCTCAGCCATCTCCGTACCTTCAATTAACTTATTAAGATTATCAACGTAAGCTTGATGATGTTTACCATAATGAAATTCTAAGGTCTTAGCCGACATGTACGGTTCTAATGCTTCTAAGTCATAAGGCAAGGTTCTAAGTTTAAACATATATTTAGTATTAATTTATTAAAGCATGTCTATTATTATAGCAAATATTATAAAAGAGGTCTAATTGGCTAATATTTAACAAATAATAAAGAAAAAAGAATAAACTTATTAAATATACCATAGCAATTGACATAAAAAGGATATTATGCTAATTTAAATTAAAGCAAGTCAATTAATTCGTATCAATTTTCGTACATTCATAAAAAAAGACAAACCATGAAAGAAACAAAAAAAAGGAACCTAGTATTCTTGTGCCAATTATCTAACCCGAATGTAGTTTTTATAATGGCAGCATGCAAAGCTTTAGGACTAGAAATAAAACCCTTATTAAAAATGTCTAACCTATGGGATGCTTGGACAGAATATGATGAGATGGTTTTAATCAGCTCAAGAATAGATCTTAGTATTTTTGAAGATTGGTTCATTTTTCTAGATCTAGCAATTAATTCCATCCCTAGCTCTATAAATCCACTGGAAATACAGGATGATGACTCTCACGTGGAAACACAAAAAGTATTAAACTTTATGAAAGAAACAGGCTTTTTGAAACATGCACAGGATATGCAAAATCCAGAAAAATGGAAAGAAAATAGACTAGCAGCTCGTTACGGCAAATCTCTTGCCGTTGCTACAACTTTTTTCGAAAACCAAAATAATTTAACTGGTTTATGGCAATTATTCGAAGATGCTGCTATAGAAATTCTATATGGCAAGGAAAATAAAGAAATTACTACCTTTAATCACAGCGAGTCTAGATGTAGCGATGCACTTGAAAATGCTTTAAAAAAAGTAAATTTTGAAACCCTGCCATTAATTGCTAATGAAAAAGTTGCCTATGCCTACCTTGACAATGTATCCCCCTGGCTGAATTTACGTAAATTCCAAAAGGAAGTACTAAGACTAAATGAAGTTTTATTTGTACTACAATACAGAAAAAATAACGAAGAGTTAACATGGATTGGCTCAAATAACAAACTTAATATCAATAAAATATTTGGCATTAAAAATAATGAAGAAAGTCCATATGAAGCTCTAATAAAAAGGTCTCATAAAGAATTACTGAGTTATATTTTTTATCAAATAAAGCAGTTTTCTGCTTAAAAGAAAGCCGATACTATTCAAGTAACGGCTTTTTCATATACAAAACCTAATTTTACTATTTATTCTTTCCTGCCAACTGTCCGCAAGCCGCTCCAATTCCCTGACCCTGACTACGACGCTGAGTTACGGCCACACCCATTGATTCTAATTTATCTTGAAAAGCATTAATTCGCGCTGCCGATGAAGCTTGAAAACGACCAGTAGTATTATATGGTATTAAATTCACCAAATATAAAGGCTTTCTCATTAAATCAGCTAGAGCTCTAGCATCGTCATCATCATCATTAACATTCTTGATCATAATATATTCAAACATCACTCGACGACCCGTTTTAGAAATATATTCATCAACTGATTTTAAAATCTTGGCAATCGGATATTTTTTACCGATTGGCATTAACTGTTCTCGTAAAGAATCGACTGGCGCATGCAAAGAAATAGCCAAATTAATCTGTAATTTCTCCGAAGATAATTTTTTAATTCCCTCAATAATACCAGCCGTAGAAACTGACATTCGACGTGAACCAATATTAAATCTCTCTGGATCATGTAAAATTTTAACTGATTTTATAAATTCATTATAATTTAAAAAAGGCTCGCCCATGCCCATAAAAACAATATTATCAATTTTTTCCATGTCATGATCACGACGCAATCTACGAGCCCAGAAAAAAAATTGCTCTACAATTTCTTCAGCACTTAAATTACGGGTAAACCCAGCGGCGCCAGTTGCACAAAAAGCACAGCCCAAAGCACAGCCAGCCTGTGAAGATAAGCAAACAGTATAACGTTGATTACGTTGACGAATTAAAACTGTTTCCACGGCCACCTTATCATCAAAATATATCATTGCCTTTTCGCTACGTTTATCCGTAGTGTCTTTTTGTAATTCAGCCTCAATTGACAGGGGACATTCGATATTCAAGCGCTCACGTAAAGCTAACGGCAGAACACTTACTTGTTGCCAATCATCCACTAAATCAATATAAAGGGCCTGATAAACCTGTTTAAAACGAAATTTTGGTTCTGCTTGTAATATTTCCGATAATTTAGATAAATTCATATTTTCCTGAAGATATAATTGATAAACAATTTTACCTTTTTATATAAAACTTTAGTCTTTAAGTAATTCCATCAATACTATCTCCGAACAACTACCTAAACGCAAAGGCGGACCCCAAGTACCAGCGCCAGATGTAACCGATAAATTAAAGTCTTTTAATCTATACAAGCCACTGGCAAAACCACGATATAATAAATGAGCCACTAAATTAAAAGGAAACATTTGTCCACCGTGAGTATGCCCCGATAATTGAACATTGATGCCAACTGATCTAAAAGCTTTAATATCCTTAGGTTCATGATACATCAAAATACTTGGCTTAGTGCGGTCATAATCATTAAATTTGCTAATTTTTTTTACTACATCTAAGCGCCCCTTATAATAACAGCTTATTCCCATAACTTGCAAGCCTTCAATTTCTTTCATGCTATCAGCTAGTATTTCAATATTTGAATTTGCTAAAAGTTTACTAATTTTATTCTCCCCTAAAATTAAATCGTGGTTACCATAAGCATAAAAAACACCAACATTAGCTATTAATTGACGGCTATGAAACCAAGAAAAATCAGCATCCATGCCATCAAATAAATCACCAGTAATAAAAATTAAATCAGCTTGTTGTTTGTTAACTAAATTAATAATATCATCAAAAAATCTCTGACGCCAAACAGGACCGAGATGAACATCGGACAAATGGATAATTTTCTTGCCCTGCCAAAAATCAGGCAAATTAGGAATCTTAATACTACGTCTTTTAATTTTGATAAAACGAGCACAATAAAATTCAAAAACGAGCATTAATAAAGGAATAAGACTAATATATAAATATGTATAATTTAAATTATCTTCAATAATTGCCACCAAGTCAAAATATTTTAAAATAAAATAAAAAAATGCCACTAAGCTAGTATTCAACATTAATCCACCCCACAGACCAGCAACAACATACAAAGCACGACTAAAAATATTATCCCGCCAATGAACAAGTAAGGGGGCTATAACTAAAAGCAATAATCCACAAAATAATAAAAAAGCTAAAGTTAATTGTAAATAAACTCCATTTAAAGCAAAAAAATAACGCCAAATTAGAAACATTAAAAAATGCCCAAACAAGGCCATAAATATATTAAGACTAAAGAATATATATTTCATAATCTAATTTTTAAATAAAATTTATCAATAAAAATATTACTTCAATTTAAAAGGAAAACTAGCAAGCTCCGCTTTATCTCCTAACTCAGCCGCAATTACCAATAGACGATTATACTTAGCCGTTCTCTCACTGCGACAAGGAGCTCCCGTTTTAATTTGTCCTGTGCCCATAGCTACTACAAGATCTGCAATAAAAGTATCTTCAGTCTCACCACTACGATGAGAAATAACGCTAGTTAAGCCATTCTCTCTAGCTAAATTTATAGCCGCTATTGTTTCACTAAGAGTGCCAATCTGATTAAGCTTAATTAAAATGGAATTGCTACTTTTTTCTTCAATGCCTCTTTGTAATCTCTCTACGTTAGTCACATATAAATCATCACCGACAATCTGCGCATTCGTAGTAAATGTATGAGTAAATTCTTGAAAACCTTGCCAATCGTCTTCCGCTAAAACATCCTCCCAAGAAATAATAGGATAATTGGCGCTTAACTGGCTATAAAAAGCAATCAATTCCTGGCTAGTTAATTTTTTATTTTCTTTTTTTAGATTGTAAACTCCCTCCTGATAAAATTCGGTTGCAGCCGCATCAATGCCAAAAGAAATATCATGCCCAAGCTTATAACCAGAAGCCTTGACTGCCTCCGATAAAATTTGAAAAGGTTCTTCATTATTTTTAAAAGCTGGAGCAAAACCACCTTCATCACCGACACTAATAGAATAATGTCTGTCTTTCAAAATTTTCTTCAAAGACTGATATATTTCAGCGCACATTCTAATGGCCTCAGCTAGATTTTTAGCTCCCACCGGAATAATCATGTACTCTTGAATATCAGTGGCCCAGTTTGCATGTTTACCACCATTTAAAACATTCATCATTGGTAATGGTAATATATATTTATCCTTAAATTGTGTATTAAATTTACTTAAATACCGATAAAGAGGTTGATTGCTATCAACTGCGGCAGCTTTAGCGCAAGCCAAAGAAACGGCTAACATAGCATTAGCACCAATTTTAGACTTATTATGACTATCATCAAGCGCAATCATGACAGCATCAATTTCTGATTGACCATCCACTTCTTGTCCAATTAATGCTGGCGCAATAATATTTTCTATATTATTAATAGCTTGCAAAACCCCTGCCCCGTTATAACGATTTTTATCGTTATCTCTTAATTCAACCGCTTCATAACTACCAGTGGAAGCTCCAGAAGGAACAGCCGCTGAGGCCTTTACGCCGTTTTCTAGCATGACTTCCGCTAATATCGTTGGCATTCCTCTTGAATCCAAAATTTCTAAAGCCTTAATTGATTGTATTTTCATATAACTTTAATTAATAATATTTGTTTTATAGATATTTTCCTCAGTACGTTTAATCACTCTTTTTAAAATCTTGACTGCCTCAACCGGAAAATCCCCAACAGCTGTTTCATCGGACAGCATAATCATATCCGCTCCATCAAAAACCGCGTTAGCAATGTCAGAAATTTCAGCTCTAGTAGGATGCGCATTTTTTATCATTGAGGTCATTACCTGAGTAGCAATAATTACTGGCTTGTTATGCCAGTGAGTGTGACGAACTAAATTTTTTTGAATAATTGGCAAATCTTCAATTGGAATTTCGATTCCTAAATCGCCGCGAGCCACCATGATTACATCAGAAGCACTAATTATTTTATCTATATTCTTTAGTGCAATTCCCCTCTCTATCTTGGAAATAATTTTAATTTTACTTTTCTTGCCTAACATTTTACGCAAACGTAAAACATCGTTAGCGGTCTGCACAAAAGATAAAGCAATATAATCAGCCTCATTTTTAATAGCAAAAGCAGCGTCCTTTAAGTCCTTAGAAGTCATGCCGCCCTTCTTCATATTGGTATCAGGCACATTAATAGCTTTACGCGAATTTAAAACTCCACCATTAATAACCTTAGCGGTAATTATTTTATTTTTTACAGCTAATACTCGAAACTCAATCGCGCCATTGCATAAAAAGAGCATCTCTCCCTTTTTAATATCTTTACACAATTCTGAATTATCAATCGGGACAATATCACCTTTTTTAACATAGGCTTTTTTGGAATAAGTAAAATTATATACCTCATCTTTAAGCATCAAAATTCCCCCCTCCGGCATTGTGCCCACACGAATACGAGGACCTTGAAGATCAAGCATTAAACTTACCTTTTCATCAGCACTTAAATTATATTGATCAACTATTTTTTTTATTCTTTTAAACTGTTCGTAACTGGCATGAGAAAAATTAACACGCAACATATTAACACCAGCTTTGAATAAAGACAGCAAACTCTCGTTTGATTCAGTGTTAGGGCCAATAGTGGCAATTATTTTTGTAAGCATATAAAAATTTATATTCATTAATATTAACTACATTTTTCTAAGTTCTTTCATGAAGAGATTATAAAATTCCAGATTATTTAAACTAGCTAATTTCTGTCCAAGTGGTTCTTTTAATCTAAATAAGTGATGAAGAAAAGCTTTACTATATTGACGCAATTCTGCCAACTCACTATTAGGATTAATCGGTGAAAAATCAGTCGCAAAAGCAGCGTTAGAAATATTCACAGTATAATAAAATTTAGGAAATTTATTAACAGGTTTAGTATTTGGCTGCATTTTTTTAAATCCTTTAAAATTCTTATTAAATAAAAACAATTTACCATGCCTACCCTCACGAGTCGGAATAACACAATCAAACATATCCCAACCCATTAAATAGCAACGATAGATATCTTCAGGCATACCAATACCAAGGGCAAAACGTAATGAATTTTCTGGTAAATATGAAGCTGTTTTAAATAAAGTATTAGCCAAAAAATTTCCATCCTTATCCACTGGTCGCGCCCCAAAACCATATCCATCAAAACCAATGGAGACTAATTTTTGAGCGCTAATAAGACGTAAGTCATCATAATCACCTCCCTGGACAACAGCAAATAATAAAGGCCTTTTATCTTGACTAATTTTTCTTTTTTTAATTTGTTTTAAATATTCCGCTTTACAACGAGCGGCCCAATTCAGACTACGTTTCACAGCTATCTCTAATTTTTCTTTGGGCCAATCATTAGGCGGACAATCATCTAGACATACCATCATGTCAACCCCTAAGTCAAACTGAATTTGAATTGATTTTTCTGGCGTTAACTCATGTTTAGAGCCGTTAATCGGAGATTTAAAAGAAACTTTATCATCATCAATTTTTCCCAAGCCCTGACTACGATGAATTAATGAAAACACCTGAAAACCACCTGAATCAGACAATAAAGGCCTAGACCAATCCATAAAAGCATGAACACCACCTGCTTTTTTTATTAGTTCTCTGCCTGGTTGTAAATATAAATGAAAAGTATTCACCACCATTGCCTCTGTTTTTACCCTAAGAACATCAGCTGAAGTATTACCCTTAATGTAAGCCCGAGTGGCATCTGGCATAAAAAAGGGGGTAAGCAAAGATCCATGAGCCGTTTTAATAATACCACGGCGATTATTTTTATTGTTTAATTTATATTTTGACATAACTTATTCAACTCTACCGTTATTAGAAAGACCAGCAATATCATCATCTTCCAATTTAGTTGTCCTAGGTTTTGTTTGCATACTTAAACTAGCTCCAGTAACTTTATCAATAGCATTCACCACGCCACCAGAAGAAATAACTAAAATTTTATTATAATCAGTCTCATTCGGTGTAATACTAATAGTAAATTCAGCATCAGCGCGATATACAGCAACCGGCAATAAGCCCAAACGCCATACAACTTGACGTCTAGCCTGATCATACTGAATTGTGCCAACATTAGTACTATCATTATCTGACCAATCTACCCCTGGAGGTAAATCTAGCGTAACCTCTACCTGACTTAAATCATGCAAATTATTTTTAACTGTTAAATAAACGCGAATTTTTGTTTCTTCGTTTACTTTTGGTGGCAATGGTCCAGAGCCAACAGGCACGTTATCTTCATTAAAATATAGGAACTTATCAACCAAAAGCAAATCACTATTAATTTCAGTTTTAATAGTATTACTACGATTATCTTCACTTATCTCATCTTTGTTATTATTTAAACTATATTGAGCATAACTATTAATATAAGTATCTATCCCTAAATCATTAATGGAAAAATTTTTAACCGCTAAAGAAAAATCAAGATTGCCTGTTTGGCCAGGCGCTAATTCAGCCAAAGCAGGAAGTTCTTCTTTGGTCCACATAATAGCATTACCAGATAAACTACCATTATGAGCATCTTCTAGTGCTGACCAGTCGACAAAATCACCCTTAATAATTGCCATTAAAACTAAATCATAAATAGTAGCATCACCATTATTAGAATAGGATAAATTGTAATTTAATTTATCGCCGAAATTAATGGTCTGATCACTTTTTTCACCATTAAGAGAGAGGCCGATATTTAAATCGCTTTTCATTATTTCAAAAGAGATAGTCTTTTCCCAAAACACTAAATCACGACCACCGGCTTCTTTTTTATACAAACGAATACTGAAATCTTCCCGATCTTGATTTTTTGATTCTAAACTAAAATCAATTGGTACTAATAATTTTTCCTCTGAGTCATAAGGCAATCCACTTATCAGCCATTTTCTCTCACCTACATTTTCAATTTCTGTCAAAGGCAATTTATTAGTAGTACCTAAATCTAAATTTTTAATTTTAAAATTATCCGAAGCAATTATCTCTAAATAGTATTCAGCTAAATTATTATTTTTAAAATTATCAAAATTAAGCTTAAGTTCATTTTTTTGTCCCACCAATGCCATATTTAAATAATCTAATGAGACATTAAAACCGATACCGGAAATAACAGTATTAGCAGTACTTTCTTTTTTAAATTCACTAGAAAAATTAGCTGGGATATAATTTAATTTAGCCGTAATAACATTAGCTGAATCTACTGGAGCCACAAGATAACCATTAACGGTTACAACACCTGAAGCCCCCGGCTCTAGAGTTTCTAAGGACCAAGAATTAATACCATTACTTGGAGGCACACTATCAATATGAACAAAACTAGCTGGTAAAATTAATTCCAATTTAACATCTGACAAAGATATTCCGCTATTATTCGTGTAATTTATATCATAAACGACTGTTTCGCCAACTAAAACTTTATCTGGAGCTTGAATATTTAAAATAATATTATCCGTGCCAGCAGGACGATTAAAATAATAATAATAAGCACCATAAGCACCGCAAACAAAAATAGTCAACACAAAAATTTGTTTAAATAACACAATTAACCTCAGGCGCTTTCGTTTTTTAACTTTACTAACATCAACTAAATTCCCCTTATTATCATGATAAATAGCAGATAAATGACTGTCCATTTCCTCAGTTATTATTTCCTTTCTGATTGCCCTCTCGAAACGATCAACTTCTTCTTCATTTGGCAATGGTCGCTCTAAAAAGGCAGATGGTTTGACTATTTTTTTTAACTTGGATTTTTTAGTAACTGACATGTTTTTTAATATATATAAATTGATAAATGTTTAATTAAGTAGAAAAATATTTTATCTTTCAATTAATACTGCCTGAACAAAATCTTCATTCAAAAATAATTGCCTATTCCAAGTAGTAGCCTGCGGATACAACCAAACAGTGTGCCAACTTAAAGGCATAGATAAACTTAAATCAATCAGGGTGTTATTTAATCCTGGCTGCTTCTGTACCAACAAAGAAAAAGGCATTCTTTCATAAGAATTATTACCAAGCAAACTATCAATATTAACTAATAAACTATTTTCCCTCACTACCTGGCTTTTATTTAATTTAAAAGGCAAGCGATAACGCAAATGAATTAAAGAAGTTTCCCCTGGATCCGTCATCACCCAATTAGCAAAAACTGTTTTATTAGCCTCTGTATAAATTTTTGTGCCACTATTTAAATCTGTTCGTGCCCTGCCCTCTGTTTCTAATAAATAAGGATAATCCTGCCAATCATCTTCTGGCCTTTCGAAGTAGGAAGCATCTGGCTGACTAAAGCCATCGGCACTTAAAAGCAAGCTGCCATAAGGCACATAAACACGTAGCCAATCAACATTACGAACACCACTTAAAATTTCATTCTTTAGGCCTGTATGAGTACGATAAATGGTTAAATTATCAATAATACTACCATCATCCATAATTTCAATTGAATGCTTAATTTTCTCTTCCATTTTGCGATCACTTTTCTGTCCGGCAATATTGGTATGAGACACCATTAAATAGTCATACTTCGTGTCTAACATTTTACCATCCAAATGATAACGACTGATCTTGGACTGCAATTCGGGGTCATTAAAATAAAGAAGAATATTCTTAGCACTTAAATTATTTTCCAAAGCCATAAGCAATGCAGGTAAGTTATCACCACTTAAAACTTCCGGTAATTTTTCTACAATAATTGCCATTAAATCACCAATTATTTTCTTTGGTTGATTATCAGGACTATCAGCAACGCTTGCCATTAATTCAGGATATTTATTTACTAAATTATCCTTTTCAACTGTAGTCTGAATAAGTTCCCAAAAATTATTAGCATCAACTGTCATATCATAGTCCTGCTGTAAATCAATTGGTCCAGTTATTTCTAATAAACTAGCTAAAACATCTGGAGTAAAACTAATGACTCCGTCCACAGTTGGTCCATCACTCTTTTCATAAAACCACATTAAAGCTTGAGCGCTAGTTGGCCAATCAGGCCACCAATTAGAATCCCAAAAATACCAGCGAGGGGTAACGAGTTGTAAGGCCTGAGGGGCTTTAATAAAAGAACGCATGCCCGCCTCAGTATCATATGAACCGCCAGCTGGAACTTCAAGTTTTTTAATCCTACCGTCACGAATATCAACCAGAGCATAACTACCAAAAAAACCGCCAGCACCCCTCATTTCAGTATTATTTTGAAAAACCAATAAATAACGCTTATCTTGACTAACACCTAAAAAATTTTTTATTTCTTTAGCGGAGCTCAATAAAGAGCTAAGAGACTTGACTGTCAAATCTGTTTGTTTACAAAAAGAGATAAATTGCGCCCGATATTCTACTGGCAAACTCTCAGGCGAAATATCATTTAATTGATCTTGTAACAAAATAGCACTATCTAAAGCTAAATCACCATGGTCAACAAAGGAATCAATTAGCTTACCCCAACTTTTTTCTTGATTATCACCTAACATAACATCGCCGGCTGCACTTAAGTGCTGACCAAAAGCAGATGCAGCCGCTCCAGCAGCTAAAAACTTCTTACCGGAAGCAGCCAATTTAATTTTTGGATCTCTAGAAAAAGAAGCAAAGGATAACAACCAGTCATCAACGCGACTTAATTCTTGTTGAGCGGCACTAAAATTAGCAGCAGCTTCAGCAAAATTTGACTCCGCCCCAGGAAGATTTAATTTTGTAGCATCATTAGACGCGGCCGCCAAATTATCAAAAGCAGAATAAGAGTGGCTAATGATTTTATTCTTTAGATTACCAAAATCAAGAACTTTAAAATAAGCCAACATTTTAAAAGGCAAAATGATTATAATTAAAGCAGCTATAAAAGTAAAAACAGATCGATACCAAACGAGCAAATATTCAGATTGTGTAGATATTCTTTGTTGTTTACTCTTAAGTGGGGACTGTTGCTTACTTAAGCGCTTCAATTTTAAAATAGAAGTATGGGCAAAATTATGAAATTCTGAATAATCTAGATGACGCTTAAAATTATAACGCAAACGAGTATAGATATTTTTTTTAATAAAAAAAATATCTATCACTTCTTTCAAACCGGACCAAAATTTTATTACAGATATATTTTTATGAGATCGTTTAATTATATTCTCGCTGGGTAAAACTGAAGCTAAAAAATTTAATTTTGACTTTTTCTTAGTCAAACCTAAACGAATATTAAAAATCTGTTTAATATTCTCACCTTTAAATTTTGATTTTACTTTTTTAATATATTCCTGTCCCTTATGAGTTGCTGATGAATTTACCTGTCCTTGATTAGACTGAGAACGTAAATCTACCACAAAAGAATCGGTTGACCGAATAAAATTAAACTGCTTATTATTGAATTTATTTACAGACATTTTCAATTATTATTTAAGCAAGGCTCGTCGATAAATATCAAATGTTTCACCAGCGCACCGTTGCCAAGAAAAATTTGCAACATGCTCCCGTCCTTTCATTATTAAAGATTCTCTGGCTGATTTATTATCAATTAAAGCTGTAATTTTTGTGAGCATATCCACCTTATCATATGGGTTGAAATAAACAGCAGACTCTCCTAAAATTTCCGGCAAACTGCCCTGATTAGAACTAATAACAGGGCAAGACTGAGACATAGCCTCTAACGGCGGTAAACCAAAACCTTCATATAAAGAAGGAAAAACATACAGCAGTGCCTGACGATACAAGACTTTTAAATCATTATCAGAAACATATCCAGGAAAAAATACTTTACCATTATCAGTATCTTCACGCCAAAGATGTAGATTTCTAGCCACCCGTTTTACGCGTTGATAAAAGTAATCATCTTTACCAACCATCACTAGAGAAATGTCCGGATGAGTATAACGCAAGCTACTAAATACTTCTAAAAATTTATCTAGATTTTTGTGCGGATAAGCATTACCAACATAAAGTAAAAAAGGGGCGTGAAATTTATAACTACTTAATACTTGTTTATCATTAATAAGTACAGCATCTTTACTATCAATTTTATCCTCATTGCTTAAAATAGCCACACCCTCATAAGTGACAGCTATTTTATCAGCCCGTATGCCAAGCTTTTTTACAATATCATCCTTAGTAAATTCAGAAACTGCAATGACAGTTTTAGCCCTCATAACGGCGACCTGTATAATTATACGATAAGCAATTTGCTTCAACCAATAAAGAGTGACCGGAAGCATGGAAGCGCGGCGGCTGGGAAATTTAGTTAAAATAAGATCATGAATTGTTACCACAAATGCAACGGGACTAAAAATGGGAACATTAAAATGTGGATAATGCATCAAATCAATTTTTTCTTTTAAGATAATAAACGGAAACAATAATTGTTCACGCCAAGAATACCAAGGAAGTGATACTAATTTTTTTGAAATAAAGGAGTCAGTAAAAATAAATTTATCAAAATTTTCTGGACTTAAAAATATAACAAATTCAAATTTCTGCTCAGATTCACGATTTATATTTATAATATTATCAACTACTTCCTGAACATAACGACCAAGCCCCTTGCCAACGGGGCCATAGAAACGCGCATCAATACCAATACGTATTTTTTTTTTAATAATATTTTTCATTAAACAAAAGGTAAATTTTCTGGTATATTTTTATTTACTTCTACTTCGGCCACAGACGCCTTGTTAATATCTGTCTCAGACTCAGCCGGAGGTTGTTGCCGCTGTAAAATATCTGATTGAAATAATTCAGGAGCATTATAAGAAAAATCATCAATCACCGGTAGAGATGAAGGAGCATCAGCTTTTCTACCAGGAGCCTTCTGAATCATTGGTGCCTTAACATTAGCCTCAATTGGGAAATGCCAGAGAGTCGCCAATTCTTCAATATTAAATAGCCCAGGCACGCGCCCAGCAAAATCATCACGATTAATATAATTATTCATTATAGAATTTTTCTTTTTAAATAATCTTTTATCTTTATTGAAATAAGACGTTTTAGTCATTGTTAATTTAACGTCAGGCATAAGATTATTCAAATCAAGGGCAATGAATTGTTTCATATAACCAACAATACCATTAACAACCTTACTGCGATTAATTACATCCTTGCGTGCGGCATATACAACTCTAATCTTGGCATTAAAAGATAATTTAGAAGCTTTCATATGTACCGCCTCTATCTGTTTTTTCTGTTTAGGAGTTAACTCCATCATGGATAATCCGTCCTTTTTATCTTCTTTAGATTCGATATCCCCCCAAATGCTATAAAACATTTCACCCAAATCACCAAACCATTCTAATAATTTTATAGTCCATCCACTAGATTTTTTGGTCTTATTAAGAATCTTGTCTACAATTTTATCAGTTTCAGCCACCCAATTAAAACCAGTAGGAATTACTACGATCTGAAACCAAAACTGCTCCCCTTCTCGCAAAGAGCTACACAAATCCATCAGGGATGCCATTGGATCCTTAAACTGAGTTTCTGACTCACCAAAACTATGCTCAAATTCTTGATAAAGTTTAATTGGAAAGGCCCAATTATTAGCCTGAATAAATTCGGATCCCCAAATATCATATTCTTCGTCAGGAAAATTATGAGGAACAGCTTCAACATAGTCATCCACCTCCGATATTTCCGCATCCGGATATTGTGAATAAACAGAAGTTTCAATTAAATTACGAAATTCAATCGGAGTACGAATTAAAAACTGGGTATAACCTTCAAGGCTAACAATTTCATAACTAAAAGAAACTTGAAACTTACCTTCAAACCATTTCTCAAAAAAGTTAATTGAACCGTGAGCTCCGGCTAAATAAGTGAACATATTTTCTACTGCTTTTGGTGATTGCTCATTTCCCTTGGGCACATCAATGGCTAATAAAATAAACTTCAAATTATTAGCCGCCCAATTTGCTGAGATTTTTTGCAAATAAAGCAAAGAAAGTCCATACAAAAAAATAGCCGCGATAATTATCCAGCCAATATTTAGGAAAAAAACCCACAACATCTCACCTGGCGCCAAAGCAAAAAAATCCTCGAGACGAGTAGTATTTATAACTATCTCCATAAGAAAATAATGACAACTAGCCTTTTAGCAAAGACCAAGTTTTCTACTAATATTTTAGCACGAATAAATGAAAAATAAAAACCACCAAAACAATTTTTGGCGGCTTATAATAAGTTCACAATTCAGCTGATTAAGTATTTTGCCAATCGCGTAAACCATACGTACCACGACCAGTTAAAACATAACGATTATCTAAAATTAATTCATTGTGTACAGTTGCTGGATTAGCTTTTTTATGGTCAAATTTAACATCATTAATTTTACTAGCAATCTCTGTAAAATGCAGTGGCTTACCAGAATTCTTTAGAACTAAATAAATCTTATCATTAATAGTTTTTGGTTTAATTTCTTGCCAATTCACCTTGCCCCAATGACCAAATTTATTTTGTTCCAGATCTTTAATTGCTTGGAATAATGAATAAATACCCTTATTATTATTAATTAGCTCAGCATCATCAAAAAATATATCGCTTTTAAAAACTGAAGTAATATTTGCATCCTCACTAGACTCTATTTTATCCTGATGAATCTTATACGACTCAAGATTACGGACTAAAGATAATAATTCGTTAGTACTTAAAGTCTTATTAAGATTTTCCAAGACAGACAATAAATCCTTAGATAAATCTTCAAAGTGATTAATTGAGCCGTCTTTCAACTTAATGGAAGTATTAAAATGATTAGAATTATTAACGACATCAAAATCATCATTTAGTAATTTTGATAATAAAAAACTAAAACGATTTTTATGAATCTGCAAATTTTTCTGATACTCAGGGTTATTAATATTAGCCTTACCATCGTTTTCTAAAATCATGACAGAAAGAATATCAAGTAGAAAATCACGACGCAGAAAACCACCATGTTCTTTTAATAAATTAGAAATAACACCCTTTAAAATTGATAAGGACTCACCTAATGTTTCCAAGCGCTTAATCTTCTTGATACTAGCATTTTCAATTTGACGCACTCTTTCGCGAGTAAGTTTATGGAGTTGCCCAATTTTTTCTAAAGTTTCGTGTTTCTCCCCATCAAGTCCAAAACGACGAGTAAGAATATCACGCTCACGCTCCATTAAATCAGAAAATATACCATTAACAATTTGTATAGCATTTAATTTATTAAGTTCTTCTGTGCGTCTTTCAAGCACAATATTTTCTAGTAAATTTTCCATATAATAAAAATATAGCTCAGCTATATCTAATTTATTAACACATGCTTAATCTATCATATTAATTTATATTAGTCAAGACTATTTATAAATCGACGAAAACGAAAATAATCTTTTAAGAGAAATTGGGCTAAAAATAAAGAAAAAAATGCATAAAAACCAAGTCTCAATAAAATTAAAAAACGAGAATAATATGACTCAAGCAGTATATATTTAAAAAAAAGTAAATGCTGCCCTACAAATGACCAAGAACGAGCTTTCTTGCTTCTCTTTTTCCAATCAAGCCAAGTCTGCCATAAACCGCCCCGCTTGGCAGCGCTACGATCATGATAACAGATAGCTGATGCCAGCATTTTTGTTGAAAGCCTGTTTAATCTTAAGCGATAAGCTAAATCACAATCTTCTTTATACATAAAGAAATGCTCGTCATAAAACTTGCCATTAACACTAATTTTCTCTAAATCAGACAAGCGAAACATAGCCGCAGCACCAGATGGACCAATAATTTCTGCCTTATCATATTGACCACAATCTAACTCTCCCTGCCCTAAATCATAAAAACGAAGTCCCGGCTTAAGCCTTAAGCCACAACTATCAATAATCTTGGTAAGCTTCTTATTCTTAAAATCCCAACGATATATTTTAGGACATACAGAAGTTAAATTAGCATCAAACTCTAAAGTTGATAACATTTTTTTAATAGCTCCACGATCAAGAATAATGTCCGGATTGAGCATTAAAAAATACTTTGCCCCTTTTTCTATGGCAGTATTTATTAAAAGATTATAAGCAGCGGCAAAGCCAAGATTTTTTTTAAAATCAAAGTACTGAATTTTATTTTTATTGTGATTATTATACTCAAAAATGTAATCTCCATTACGTCTATCGTGCTTTCCGCTATTATCACCAGCAAGAATTAAAACTTCTTCTTCTAATTGTTTTAGAGCCGAATCAAGACTAGCTAAAAACTCCATTAAATACGGAGCGGAACTATTTTGATAACATAAAAAAGCTACTGCTAGTTTCATTTTTTTTAATATTTAAATAATCATCTTGCTATCTAATTTCTCTTTAGCAAAATTTTGAGCATGCAATAAACTTTCAAAAGTTCCAGCGTCAAGCCATTCCCCCTTAACCATGGCCACTTCTAATTCGCCCTTATCTAAATACCAATTATTTAAGTCGGTTATTTCTAATTCACCACGCACGCTCGGAACTAAACTCTTGGCAGCTGAAACAACGCGCTTATCATAAACATAAAGACCAGTAACAGCATTATTACTGATATAATGAGTTGGCTTTTCTACGATTTTTTCTGCCTTCATTTCCTTGTCAAAGCTAACCACGCCAAACCTTTCTGGATCGCTAACATGTTTAGCAAAAACTTTAGCACCAGACTTAAAACTAGAGATTTCCTCAGTAAAATCATCTTCAAAAATATTATCACCCAAGATCATAGTGACACTATCATCGCCAATAAATGTTTCCCCAATAATAAAAGCTTGAGCCAAACCTTCAGGCTTATCCTGAATTTCATAAGTAAACTTAACCCCAAATTCGCGACCACTACCCAATAAATTTAAATAATCCCCTGCTCTTTCTGGTGCAACTATAATTAATATTTCTTTAATGCCAGCCTTAATTAAAGTATTAAGAGGATAATAGATCATTGGCCGATTATATATCGGCAGTAATTGTTTACTAGTAATCTTTGTAAGCGGTCTGAGGCGGGTGCCACTGCCCCCAGACAAAATAATTCCTTTCATAAATTTATTTATTTTTATTATGCCAATAATCCGTTAGGGCTTCTTGCCAAGAACGCAATTGTGGACGCCTAGTATTAGCCAACGCAGAATATACTGGTCGTTTAGCTGGACGAGGCCAAGCATCGGCCGAAATTGCGCTTAGTTGAGTTTTTATTTGAGCGATATCAAAGAAATACTGCAAAGCTTGATACCAAGTTACCGCCCCAGAATTAGTTAAATGATATATTCCTCTAACCGCCTTTTCGTCCAATAATAATTTGGAAGCTTGAGCTAAATCTGGGGTGTAAGTAAAACAACTTATTTCCGCATCAACAACTTTCAACTCTTCTTTATCAGCAGACAGCTTAAGCATTAAATCAAAGAAACTAGCCTTAGCGTGTTCGCTCTTACCGAGGGGACCAAACAACTTAGATGTACGTACAATATAATATTTTAATCCGAGCAAAGCCCGTCTGGCAATTTCCTGTTCTCCAGCTAACTTAGTTTGACCGTAAATATTAAGCGGTTGCGGCTGATCAGTTTCAACATAAGCACCCGCCAAGCGTCCATCTCCGCCAAAAACATAATCAGTTGAATAATGTAATAAAGGAATCTGAGCTTGTAAACAATAATCCGCTAAAACACCTGGTAAATCACGATTTAATTTCCAAGCAAGGTTGGCTTCCTTCTCATCCTCTTCACATTTATCAACCGCATTATAAGCAACCGCATTAATAATTTGTCCAGGCTTAAGCTTTAATAATTTTTGCTTTAATAAATCAAAATCAAGAAAATCAAAATCAACTCGATCCCAGCCAATCACATCTGAGTCGGCATAAGCTATTTTTAACTGGCTGCCGAGATTACCAGCAACCCCAAGAATAAGAGTAGTCATAATTTGAGTATAGCTTAAATTCTTAAAAAATCAAAAAAGGCTAACTATATTTTAAAAATATAATCAGCCCACAAAATACATATTAATCCATTCAATTACTCCCAACTTGAACCTTGGCGAACCAACAATTCATCTGCTCGCCCCGGTTCTTCCATTATTTCCTTAACAATTTTTTCCATTCTTATCCCCTGAGAGCCTTTTATTAACACCACGTCACCTTCACGCAGTCTATCCTGAATAAATAAACCGGCTGCTTCCGTTTTATCAAAATGAAAAATAAAATCAGCACTCATGCCAGCAGCTTGAGCTCCTCGATCAATATCACGTGAGCGTTCACCAACACTAATTAAATAATCAATATGATTCTCAAAAACTTCTTTACCTACCAACTTGTGGCCATCTTCACTATAGGCTCCAATTTCTAGCATGTCACCTAAAATAGCATAACGACTAGAATTTATATCGATTTTAATATTACCTAATACTTTTAAGGCAGCAATACTAGATTCTGGTGAAGAATTATAAGTGTCATCAATAATAAAAGTATGCTTAATTCCTGATAATAACTGCATACGTCCGGAAGGTAAACGGCAAAATCTTAATGCAGCGGCAATCTCCATTAAATTTAAACCGAGATGCAAGGCAACAGAAGTGGCAGCTAGGGCCGCATAAATTCCTCCCTCACTAAGAATATTAGGCATAATCACTGGTACAATATTTCCCTCATGATTAAGCTTAAAACTAGCTCCAGCAATATCATAATTACCATCAGAAGCATTAAAATGTACATCTTGTGCTAATAAATCTGCTCCAGATTTTAAACCATAAGTCAAAACTCTAGCTGGACTAAGTTCAGCCATAGCTAATGACTCCTTATTATCATAATTTAAGACACTCAAACCACGACGATCAACACGCTCGATTAATACCTGCTTCTCCTTTTTAATATTATTTAATGAACCAAAATATTCCAAATGCGAATGACTAACCCCTGTCATAACAGCAATAAACGGTGGCGCTAGCCTCGTTAAATAATCCATATCTCCCGGTCTATCAATACCCATCTCTAAAACTAAGTATTTGGGATAATTCTTATCTCTATATAAATAAAGATTCAGGGCCCTGACAAATACTTTTACCCACCCCAGTACAGATGAGCCTGGTGACTCTACTCCAATAATAGTTAACGGTACACCAATTTCATTATTATAATTTTTAATACTAGTTCTAGTTGAAAATCGTGAAGACAAAATGGAATAAATCATTTCCTTGGTACTAGTTTTACCAATAGAGCCGCTAACAGCAATAATTTCTGGATGATACTTACGCAAAATTAGAGAAGTAAAAAATTTTAATTGTAGATGTAGAAACTTTTTCATATATATTTAAAACACTTTATTTCCTTGTTTTTGGAATCTGATAATACTTAAGAAGAAAATCAGCAATATCGTGCCAGAGGGGCACAGCTGTACTCTCAGCAAAACGATCATCACGAGGAGAGTCAATCTTAGTTAACATAACTATTTGTGGATCGTCAATAGGCGCGATGCCGATAAATGTATGAATATAATCCTCATTACTATAACCACCAACATTTGCTACCTGAGCCGTACCCGTCTTACCTCCAACATAATATCCAGGTATTTGTGCACCTTTAGCATGACCACTTTCGACTACATTAACTAACATTGCTAAAATCGTATTAGCTGTTTGTGTGGATACTACTTGTCGTAAAGCTTGTGGCTTTGATTCATCAATTTTGCCATCTTGATGTCTTATTTCCTGGACAATATATGGCTTCATTAAAGTGCCCTTATTGGCTAAAGCTTGGTAGGACATAAGCATCTGTAAAGGAGTAACAGCAATTCCCTGTCCAAATGAAGCAGTCGCAGCATCAATCTCTTTAATTTTATTACTCAATAAATTATTAATATTACCTGGACTTTCTGATCCAAGTTCAATTCCCGTTCCTTCACCAAAACCAAAATCCTTAACATAATTAGCAAAAGTTTCTGGTCCTATTTGCAGCATAGCAAAAATTGCTCCAGTGTTTAGTGAATTCTCCAAAACTGAATTCATATCAACCACACCATGCGGTCCAAAAGTACTATAATCAGAATTGCTAATTGGCTTAGGCCAACCATGAATCATAATTTGACCCTCATCTTTGTAAGTTGTACTAGGAGAAACCTTCCCCTGATCAATAGCCGCTGCCATTGTAATCACTTTAAAAACAGAGCCGGGTTCATATTGATATAAAATAACTGGATTATTATAGACTTTAATATCGTCTACATCTTTATAATTATTAGGATCAAAACTGGGCACGGAGCACATCGCAATAATTGCTCCTGTTTTAGCATTAACAGCAATTACGCTTCCGCCCTTAGCATGATGAGCCTTCACTGACTCCTCTAAAGAAGCACAAGCCTTAAATTGAGCGCTACGATCAATTGTTAGGATCAAATCACTACCCGCCTGTGGTTTAATATACTCACGATCATTAACAATAATGGTATTGCTCAGACCACGTTCACCCTTAAGAGAACCATTTATTCCTGATAATTCATCATTAAAAAATTCCTCTAAGCCATAACGACCGCTTTCTTTGTTATCTATATTACTAACAAAACCCACAATATTAGCGGCTGTATTGTTTTCAGGATAATAACGATAAGTTTCTAAATTAAAACCAATGCCATCAATTTTCACAATCTTGCCGCTATCCTTAAAAACAATCTGATCTAAGCGTCTTTCTAGGTCAGCCGGGTTAATCATTCTTTCATTGGTACTGGCAAAATAAGCATAAAATGAAGTCAATTCATTGTCATCAACCTTTGCTTTTAAGGGTTCATAAGGGTCACCTGGTTTATCAACTTTTTTTAGATAATTTGTTATGCCCTCTTCTTTGCGCTCTTTAATCAGTCTGTCAATAGTAATTTCTCTTAATTCTAAAAAATCTGGATCAAGTTTTTTAGAAACCGCTAAAGCTTGAGCGGCTTTAATCCTGGACACCTTATCTTCATCACTCACTTCTGAAGCTTGAATAGTATCAATCTCATACTGTAAAGTATTATCTTCCTGCTTATCTAATTCCTCATTAATACCCTCCGCTAAAGCGGCTCTATCAAAAAAATCAAATAATTTTTCTGCCATCATTTGTGGATCATTAATATCTTTAGGCACTGTATATATAAAAGCAAAATCCTTATTTGTCGCTAAAGGATATAAGCGCTCTTGATCATTTAATTTTTCGTGTAGCATTATTTTACCTCTATCGGCTTGAAGTAGGGTGGATACCTGATGTTGACCTGTGGCTAAAGATTCATACCAGTCGCCTTGATTTAATTGTAAATAATATAAACGATAAATCAGGGCTAAGAGTAATAAAAAAATAAGCGCCGCAAAGAGGCGCAAACGCGAAATAATATTATTTTTTTCTTTATTTTTTGGACGATTTTCTCTCCACATAAGCTAAGCAATTTTATTTTTTAGCCAGTGTAGATGCTTGTGGAGATAAATAAGCAACATCGTCTACCGCTACCATATTTAAATCCTGTAAACGAGGAGAAAGAGCAGTATATGATTGCAAAGTTAAAGAGCGAGTTTGTAAATCCTGATTTTCCTCAGATAACATGCTTAGCTGACCCTTTAAATCGTTAAGCACAAAACCCTTAACCGTTAGATCATTCATCCCAATAAGATAAACTATTCCGAAAACAAGGCAAGAAATACTAAGAAAGGCATTAATTGTCCGCCAGTAAGAAGACTGCTTTAGCTGGCGTTTTTTGTTTATTTTTTTATTGTGGTTAGTCATCATATCAAGAATGTTAGCCGACCCCTTAAAGGTCGTAAATATATAGTTTGAAAATTAACTAATTTTTTCTGCCACTCTTAGTTTAGCACTACGCGCACGAGGGTTAGTCTTTAATTCTTCATTAGAAGCCATTAGTGGTTTTTTGGCTATCACCTTAAAACGAGCTTGATGATTACAGATACAAACAGGGGCTTGCGGTGGACAAAGACAATCACTACTCTCTTGCTTCAGCCATTGTTTAACAATTCGGTCCTCACCACTATGAAATGAAACTACTGCCAAGCGACCACCGATTTTTAAGATGTCAGCAGTAGCCAACAAAGCTTCCTTTAAACTTCCAAATTCATCATTAGTAGCTAAGCGTAAAGCTTGAAAGACACGAGTAGCTGGGTGAATTCTTGATTTCAAGAATCGAGCGGGTGTAATTTTTAAAATAATATCTACTAGTTCTTTGGTGCTTTCTATTTTTTTATGTTTACGAGCGGTAATAATTTCCTTAGCCAAGCGATAAGCTTGAGGCTCTTCTCCTAATTCTCTAAAAATTCTAGTTAACTCCGATAAGGAAGAGGAATTTATAAGATTAATCGTACTAACAGACTCACCGACACCAAAGGCCATATCCAATGGCCTATCGCCTTGAAAGGAAAAACCTCTTAACTCATCGTCTAGCTGAGCTGAAGATAGACCGAGATCAAACACGATTCCATCTACTCCTTCTGGTGTATACTCTTTGGCGATAGCCTCTAAATTTCTAAAATTGTCGTGAACCAAACTTACGTTTTGAAAATTATCATTTTTAAGAATGCCCTCGGCATTTTTTATAGCCATTTCATCAGCATCAATACTGATTACTCTACCCTTTTTACCAACAAGCTTAGCAATAGCTCTCGTATATGAAGTTCCGCCAAGAGTACAATCAATATAAGTTTGACCGGGTAGTGGATTTAAGACACTTAGAACTTCTTCTAGTAGAACTGGTATATGCTTATACGCCATACTAAATTCCTAAATCACCTAATTCTTCAGCAATGCTGTTGCTATTTTCTTCAGCTGTCTGCTTATATTTATTCCAGGCGGCCTCATCCCAAATTTCTAAATGATTATAAAGACCAGCGATAATAACACCCTTTTTTAAACCTGAAAATTTCCGTAAATATTCAGGCAAAGTTACTCTTCCCTGATTATCAAAGTCAACATCCATCGCGCCGGCCAACATGTGACGAGAAAAAGCACGTGCTTTTGCCTGACTAATTGGCAAGGCGGCAAACTTTTTGGCAATTTTTTCAAATTGTTCTTTTGAATACAAAAATAAGCAGTTATCCAAACCCTTGGTAACCACCGCACCCTTTTTTAAAATAAGTCGAAATTTAGCCGGAATGGCTAAACGCCCCTTATCATCTAAGTTGTGATTGTATTCACCGATGAACATAGAGCTTTGTCGGGGGATAAAGTGTCAACAAGTTAATTCACCATCATTCCCCACTTTTCACCTTAATGATTTAATTATACACCACCTGGCCCCTACGGTCAACTATATAAAACCCATAAAAATAAGGGGAAAATTAAAAAAAGACAACTTTTTCCACAAGTCGTCTTGTCTTTATAAATAATAGCTAAAAAGTTATCAACAGGCTGGACCCTTTTTTTTGCCAATATTTGGATCCCCTTTATACTCTGGCTTTACTGCGCGCCCTCCTTTAAAATCAAAAAATTCTTCGCCCTCTAAAGATTCAACTTTAATTCCAAGAGCATAAGCCAAAGCATTGGCCGTTAATACACCAATGCGCAAAGAAGTAAAATTACCACCCTGATTTTGAACTCTTATTTCTTTAATTTTTTTCCAACTAACTTTTTTACTCTTTAAAATCTGGGTAATAGTCGGTAAAAGTTTTTCCGCTTGTTGACGCGGAGCAGCTACTCTTTTCGTATAATTTTTAGTGCCATCACTTAAAGAAACCAAAATATCCGGTTCAATAGTTGTATCAATCGTTAAGATCATAATTTTTTAAAATATTTTTCAATTCTTCTAAGGTTGAAACCCGAACTAAGAGACTGCGTAACTTGCTGGCACCAGGAAGACCCTGCACATACCAACAGGCCTGCTTGCGCCACTCAACTAACGCTGACTCTCCTTTTAACTTTACTAATAAGGCGGCATGACGATATAGCAGATTACTAATTTGACCCTGGCTATATTCTATTATTTTCTTCTCTTTAATTTCCTGAAATAACCAAGGTCGTGCTAAAGCACCTCGAGCCAAGGCAAGACCATCAGCACCACTTAAATCTAAAGAACTTTCAGCTGAGACTAAATCAACAATTCCCCCATTCATTAAAATAACCCCTTTAAAAAAAGGTCTAATCTTTTTAACTAAACTAAAATCTGGTATGCCATTAAAACCTTCGGCAAGACTACGGCCATGAATCATTAAAGCAGCAATAGGCAAGTCGCTTAAGTTCTTCATAAACTCTACTGCTGTTACATCTCCTGATTTCGCCCTAATCTTTATTGCTAGGGGTAAAGAACTAGCAGATAAAACTGCTTTGATTACCTCTCTGGCCTGTTTTGGATTTCTCATTAATTCTGCCCCTGCTCCCTGCTTAATTACTTTTCCCACTGGACAGCCAAAATTAATATCGAGACCATGAGGTTTAATTTCACGACTAACAATTTTGGCAGCAACCGCAAAATGTTCCGGCGTAGCGCCAAAGAGCTGAACTACGTATTTTCCCTCTCTTTTTTTATCCCATTGCAAAAGCTTTAGAGTTTCGTTGTTCTTTAATTTTTTTTGATTATAAAAAAGAGCCGTAGATGAAGCCATTTCACTATAAGTAACATCAGCCCCAAAATCGGCACAAATTTGCCGAAAAGCAATATCGGTAAAACCAGCCATCGGAGCTAAAGCCAAGATTGGCCTCCCTTCATCTTTTAATTTCTCCCAAAAATTATTATTCATTCTATATTTTCTTTATTAGCTGTCCATCACTATTGTCTTCAAGATTATAACCAGCCCGCTTAATATCATCACGCAAGCTATCAGCCAGCTCCCAATTTTTATCAACCCTAGCCTGCTCACGCTTATTTAATAAAATTTTAACTTCCTCTGGCAAATCAGTTTCCTCAATATCAGCTTTAGAAGCCGCCTGACTAAGAAGAGATAATCCTAAAACCTGATCAAAATTTATTACGCCAGCTAGTTTATCGCTATCTGATAAATCTGACTTAAGCATTTTAAATAAAACCGCCAAAGCTTGAGGCATATTTAAATCATCATTAATAGCCGTTTGAAAATCTACTTGATAAACTTCATCAATTTGACCAGGCTCATCTTTTAAAGCAGCCACCTGATTTATTAAAGACTCTAAAGCATTTTCAGCCTGACGCAAGCTATCCTCGCTATATTCCATGGGCTTACGATAATGAACTTGCAAAGCAGCGAAACGATAAGCTAAAGGATTAAGCCCTTTTTTAACTAAAGATTTATCAAGTGTTAAAAAATTATCCTCACTTTTAGCCATCTTTTTGCCACCAGCAATATTTAAAAAAGCACCGTGTAACCAATAATTAACAAATTTCTTCCCTGTTGCGGCTTCACTCTGAGCAATCTCATTGGTGTGGTGAATATTAACATGATCAATACCACCACAATGGATATCAAAAGTTTCTCCTAAATATTTCAGACTCATAGCTGAACATTCCAAATGCCAACCAGGGAAACCAATACCCCAAGGGGAGCTCCACTCCATTTGCCTTTTACTGCCAATTGGAGAAAATTTCCAAAGCGCAAAATCAGTTAAATTTTTCTTTTCCTCATTCTTCTCTACCCTTGCCCCCTCTTGCAACTCATCTAAATCCAGATGGCTAAGACGATTATAATCAGAAAATTTTGAAGTATCAAAATAGACACCATCACTAGTAATATAGGTATAACCTTTATTCTCCAAGGTTTTAATTAAATCAATCTGCTCATTAATATGTTCAGTTGCCCGACACCAAACATCAGGTGGGGTGACATTAAGTAATTTTAAATCTTCCTGAAAAGCATCAGTATAATAAGCAGTAATATCCCAAGCGCTGCGCCCCTCACGAGTTGCCTCCGCTTCCACCTTATCCTCGCCCATATCCATATCACCACTGAGATGACCGACATCAGTTATATTCATCACTCGCTTTAATTTATAACCATTATAGACAAGGGTTCGGACTAAAAAATCTTCAAATAAATAAGTGCGTAAATTGCCCAAATGGGCAAAATTATAAACGGTCGGCCCACAAGTATAGAGGCCAACCGCTCCTTTTTTCAAAGGGATAAACTTTTCTTTTTTTAAATTCAAACTGTTATATAAATATAAATCCATATAATTTATTAAGCCGGCCATGATTCTAAAGAATCTAAGAAGGCGCGCACATTAGCTTGTAATCTATAATTTAAATTCCAAGTGAGCGATGTTTCTGCTTGTTTTTTCAAAAAATTTGTAATCTTTTTCATTAATTCAAACTCATATTCAGTTGACTCCTCCGATGAGATTGATTCTCCTAAAAGAAGTAATTCCTCTTTCTCTAAAGAGATATAAAATGCAGGGATATTTTGCATTGACTTCAAACTTAACTTATCCTGATGAACTGAAGCTCCATATTTAACCTTAGCGCCACCTTTTAACATTTTTTGTTTAATCTTATTCTCCTTAATGCTAGGTCCGGTATAACCAAGTTTATTGACAACCTCATCAATACCACAAACCACCGCACCCGTTTCCTTATCAATAATCAACTGGTCAACGCCGTAATTATAATCATCATAAGCCGCCGAACGTACAATAATAAAACGATCAGGCAACAATCTCTGCATCATTACAGTTAAAGACATCTCCGTTAACATTGCTGGATTCAATTCTCTATCTTGTAGCCACTGCTCATGATTTTTATTAGCTTCCAAAGCCCATTGTGCTTCTTGCGCTTTATTAACCCCTAAATCAAAATCGCTATCAGGCCAAGCACTCATATTAACACTACCATCAAGATTTAACCAAGAAAGTCCAAATAATTCATTATATTTAGTCGCTTGCTGAGACAAGCAATTCTTTAAAACCGGTAATAATGTTTCCGGATGAAGCTTTGGCTTTTCTGGTTCTAATTTAATTTTTTCACCGACTTTGATATTTGGTAGATATTCAATATTTTTCATACATCTTTTTGTGAGGGCGCTAAATAGACGGGGCGACTTAATAATAATTCAATTTTAGATTTTTGAGAAATGCTTTTTTTATTAAATAATAATAAACCCTTATCATTCGCATCAGTATCAAAAGTTAATTCAACTTGAAAATTAAACCAACCCTTAGAGCCGCTAGGAATTACGGAAGAATCAAGCGAATAACTGAATAAAGGCTCCCCGGACTCAGTCTGTAAAGTAATAAGTAAAACACTTTTATAAAAATATGGTACCCAAACACGTCCACTAATTAAATAAGGACTACGCAATAACTCATCTGGCTGTGGAGATATTAATTGAAAACTACTTTCGGGATTAGAGTCTAAAAAAGATTCCTCTATACCTACATTTATCTCAGGAACGATTTCACTAATATTTTCTTGATTTAATTGAAGAGAATTATCTATAGATTTAGGCTCGTTACTATCAACAAACTTCTCAGCTAAATTACTTTCTTCCGCTACCAGCTTATTATCTGGTAATTCCATACTATTACTTAATGGCTCATCTTTCAAAATATCAGACAAAGCCTGAAGTTCCGTATCAATCGATAAATTATCAACACAAGCCCGAGTAGGCTGAGCTGTTCGAGGAGAACCTTGTGCGCGCCACTGACCATTATCACATACCCAACGATCACGAGGGCTAGTAATACGCAAAACAAGTGCCGAAACAATCATAATTAAGCCAATAATTAGCCAGACTTTGCTCTTTTCCATAAAATATCTTTACTTACTTAGTTTAGCATACATTATGAAAAAATCTATTACTTAAAAAGTTGGATGTCAATATAATTAAGACCTTGACTTAATTTTAAAAATATACTAAAATATTTCAACAATTAACAAAAATGTTAACTGATATCAAGTTACAAGTTACGTTTTTCACTGCTTTTTAATGTAACCTGTTGAGAGGGCGCGCAAATTTGTCGCCCTCTTTTTTATTAGCGTTACCTTCACTGCTCTATAAATTATATATTTTCATCATTACATATCATAAAATCAATACCAATCAAGGTTAATTTAGATTAAATTAAAAAAGATTACTATATTCAGTAACCCTTTATAAAATAATATCCTCTTATGATATTTTCAACTTAAAATCCTCTACATCCAGTTCAATAAATTTTTTATAAATACGAGATTCTCCCAATTCACCGCTGTTTATTCGATCAACAAGGTGTTGCCGAGCGGCCAATAATAAAGTCTGCTCATCAATTTGATAACCTGCTCTTTTTTGCGCCTTAACTAACAAATCATGTAAACGTTGCTGCCAACGATCAGCTTTAGCTTCATCTATTTCTTGCCCACAAATAAACTCAAAAAAATCTTTACTAATTTTTAAATGTTTTAATATAAAAGCAGAAATTTCAGAAGTGCTCTTCTGCCAAGCTTTTTCATTTTTATTGTAGATTGCACTTGATAATTCAAAATGATTATTCATACATATATTCATTTATGAACAAATTTAAGTGCCCGAAGGGGGACTTGAACCCCCACCTCCTTACGAAGACTAGCACCTGAAGCTAGCGCGTCTACCAGTTCCGCCATCCGGGCCTGCCTGTCGTCTGCCCGCCGGTAAACAAGGCAGCGGGACAATTTATCATTAATAATAGCTTGCCACAGCCAAAAAGCTTTGTAAAGACCAAGAAAAAACGAAAAACATAATTTTAAATAAAAAATTCTTAGAGAATAAATATATTTCCTACTCATTTCAATAATTTAGAATAAAATACTAGTTTCTTAACCATCAGAGTGCTATAATTTTTATATGTTAGATTTAACTTGGGAACAAAAAATATTTAAAAAAGGATATAAACTGATCGCCGGCATTGATGAAGCTGGACGCGGCCCTCTTTGTGGTCCAGTTGTTGCCGCCTGTGTTGCTATTGGTCCTGATTTTAAAATTGATAATGAAGAATTAGCTCTAGTCGCCGATTCTAAAAAACTAAGCCCAAAAAAACGGGAACTCTTATTTAAAATCATTAAAGATAAAGCGGCAGCCGTAGAAATTGGAGTTGTTAATAATCGCGTGATTGATAAAATTAATATTTTACAAGGAACTTTTGCCGCCATGCGCCAGGCTCTAGAAAGACTAAGTTTAAAACCAGACTATTTACTCGTTGACGGTAATTTAAAAGTTCCCGGCATAGATCAAAAACAGGAAGCAATTGTTGATGGCGATGCTAAAGTTTTCTGTATTGCTGCTGCCTCAATTATTGCTAAGGTAAGTCGTGACTGGTTAATGTTAGAAGCCGATAAAAAATATCCTGAATATGAATTTGCTCGACATAAAGGCTATGGCACGAAACGTCATTTAGAAAAAATAAAAGAGTTCGGTCCCTGCCCCATCCATCGTCTCAGCTTTGCCCCCTTTGCCATTAAAAAAGATAAAAAGAAAAACGCCACATAAATATGGGCGTTTTTTGTAACAAGAAATTATTTTAAAAAGTGTGCATCATGTCAGGCAATTCGATTACACTCTTAAAAATATGTGTTACTTTAACTCCGGCACGAACAAATTCTCCGGTAGAATGAAGACCGCTGGTAATAGCAATGAAGGCAAGAGGTGGATTATGCATACGAGCAACCACTAAGTCGTGTTTAATGCTGTCACCCACATATAAGGTCTGCCTAGGGTTAAAACCAACATGACCATTCCAAAATTTATCAAATACTCTGGGATCGGGTTTATTAATACCATCATCAGATGTTTGAATGTGTTTAAATAGGCTCTTTTTGATACCATGCTGACGCAAGCGCCAATCCAAGCTATGAGCATCACGATTAGAAGCGATGCCAAGATTATAACGCCTACTCAGATATTCCAAAGTTTTAAGAAGTTTTGGTTGTTGAGGATACACCGTTGATTCTGACAAAGCTAAAAAAAGATTAACTACTTTTTGTACACTTCCTGCTGGCCAATTATATCTTGAAGCCAATAGGGGTAATAATTCAGACTCTAAATTTCCCCCCCAAACCTGAAGTACTTCATTATACGTTGGACTATTCAAATCACAAATTTTAATGGCTTCCAACATAGTATTAATACCAACTTTAATTGAAAGAAGTAAGACGCCATCAGCATCAAAAATAACATTCTGTACCATTCTGCTTTTTTTAAATGAACTTAAAAAGAAATTAGGATTTTCCTAATCTCTTATATTTAAATACGGAATTACTTTCTTGTCAAATTAAAATTTAGGTAAAGAAAAAATTTTCTCTTCACCAGTCTGCATATTCTTAATCTTATACTTACCAGTCAACTTTTCTTCATTAGCAAAAATCACAACCTTGTCTATTCCTTGCTTATTAGCAAATTCCAAGGCCTTACCTGGTCTTTGTGGTTCAAAAGCAAATAATACTTCTTTGCCCTCCTGACGCAGAACGGAAGCTAGATGCTGAGTATCAGCCAATAAATCAAAGCTCAGTAATGGCAGATAATAGCGCTGATCCTCAAACTTTGGTAATAATTTCCAGCTTTCTAAAAATAATTTTGTGGTTTCATCACCAGGGGCAACACCAACTGCCGGAAAACTCTCCGTGCCAAAAAGCTGAGCTAAACCATTATAACGTCCACCGCCAAATAGGGCGCGACGGTTATCGGGATGATTATCAAAAACTTCAAAAACAAGGCCATCATAATAATCAAAACCTCTAATAAGAGCTGGGTCAAATTTAGCCTGCGTATAACCGAGCACTTTTAATTGGTTTAAAACAAAATCAATTTCCGCTTTTGCCGCTTGCAGCTCTTTATTATCAGTCAAAGCCTCAAGAAACATGTCCTGTTTTTTTCCAGACATGAAATCAAACAGTAGCTTTACTGAATCTTCACTGATTTTTAATTCCTGTAAACGACGCTTAAATTCATCGGCACTAAGCTTACCAAATTTGTCTAAAATTCTAAAAACTAGGACTGGCTCTTTAGTTTTTATACCAAAAACCGGCAATAAATTATCCAGCAAACGGCGACTATTAAGACGAAGGGTGAACGATTCCGCCGGAGCACCGAAGGCCTGCATAATATCTAAGGATAGTTGCAGAATTTCCAAATCGGCCGCCAAAGAAGCGCTACCAAAAATATCACAATTTAGCTGCCAAAACTCTCGGTTGCGACCGCGTTGAGGTTTTTCATTGCGCATAAAATTAGCAATGGAAAAAAATTTCAAGGGTTTAGGTGAGGATGTGTAAATTTTTGAAATTAAACGAGTAACTGAAGGGGTCATCTCTGGACGGATACAAAGTTCCCTGCCCCCCATATCGGTAAAAGTCACCAACTCCTTACCGCCTATATCTTCGCCTGATTTAGCCCGATAAATTTCTGCTGATTCAACCAAGGGAGTTAAGTATTCTTGAAAGCCATAACTACGACAAACCTGACGCCAAGTATTAAAAATGTAATGACGCAAGGCCAATTCTGCCGGAAACCAATCGCTAGTACCTTTTGGTTCTTGATTGCTTAATTTTATTTTAGACATAAAATTTCTTATTTATTCTATTATTATTATAAATCAGCTCTCCCAGCTTGTCCACCATCTGTAATTTTTTCGTTTAATAATGGTTAAACGGTGATTATCTTAAAAAAGTTATGATTAAGGCAGCTCCACCTTAGAGAGCTTAATTATAATAAATATGAAAATATTAATTATTGATGATGAAAAAGACATTGTTGCCTTTTTAAGCAAAGGCCTTAAAGCTAAAGCTTATGTGGTTGACTCCGCTTATGACGGTGAAGAAGGTTCTTATCTCGCTCGCCGTAATCATTACGATTTAATCGTACTAGATAATAATTTACCGAAAATGAACGGCACCCAAGTTTTAAAAGAGATAAGAAAAGCTGGAGTCATGAGCCCCGTTCTCACTCTAACAGTTAACGCCGAACTAGATAAAAAAGGCGAAATGTTTAAATTAGGAGCTGATGACTATCTTACTAAGCCATTTTTATTTGAAGAGTTTCTGTGGCGAGTAGAAGCTTTAACTCGTCGTCCTCAAAATATTAGAGATAAAATTTTAAAAATAGGAAAATTAGCACTTGACACAAAAAGTCAGTTAGCACTGAGAAACGGGAGACGTATATATTTAACCGGCAAAGAGTATGCTCTACTTGAACTATTTTTTCATCGACGCGATGAAATTTTATCACGTAGCCAAATTATGGACCAAGTTTGGGAAAATAATGCTGACCCTTTCTCTAATACGATTGAGGCTCATATTATGAGTTTACGTAAAAAGTTAAACCAGGATGAAGAAATTGATTACATTCATACCTTTGCTGGACGCGGTTATAAATTTAGTTTAAAGCGCTACTAAGTTATTTTTTTGGTCGAAAAAACTTACGCCCCTTTAAAGCTTCAGGTAAATATTCTTGATTTGAATCATCTTCTAAGGGTGTATATTTATAATCCTTGCCGTAGCCGAGATTCTTCATTAATTTTGTCGGGGCATTACGTAAATGTAGAGGCACAGGTAAATTGCCACTATTTCTTACCTCAGTCATCGCCTCATTAAAAGCTTGATAAACATCGATGTTCTTAGCGGCCTTGGCTAAATAGGTGACAGCATGAGCTAAATGCACGCCACACTCCGGCATACCAATATTTTTACAGGCATCATAAACAGCCGTTGCCAACAAAAGAGCGCTATTATTAGCCATGCCAACGTCCTCACTAGCAAAACGGACGAGACGGCGAGCAATATACAAAGGATCTTCACCAGCTTCAAGCATTCTTGCTAAATAGTATAAAGAAGCGTTCTCATTGTTGCCCCGCATAGATTTATGCAAAGCTGAAATCAAATTATAATGCTCCTCTCCGCTCTTATCATAAAGCAGATTCGGCTTATTAATAATTTCTTTAATCAAATCAACGTCAATATCCTTATTATGAGCAACCGCCGTCTCCACTAGGCCGATAGCCCGACGAGCATCACCATTAGCTAAGCGAGCAATTAAGCGCGCTGGATTGGCTTTAATTTTTACCGACAAAGTTTTAGCCGCTCGTTTTACGATTACCATTAAATCTTCTTCATTTAAAGCTTCCAGAACAACAACTTTTACACGGGAAAGTAAAGCACCATTAACGGCAAAGCTGGGATTTTCGGTAGTGGCACCGATAAGCGTAATTACTCCATTTTCCACTTGTGGTAATAAGGCGTCTTGTTGCGACTTATTCCAACGATGAATTTCATCAATAAATAAGATAGTTTTTACGCCTAAACGTTTGCCAGAGCGAGCCTTGTCTACAACTGCTTTTAAATCTTTAACTCCACTCTCCGTAGCCGATAATTGAATAAAGTCCGCCTTTGTTTCTTGAGCGATTAATGAAGCTAGTGTTGTCTTTCCGGAGCCTGGCGGGCCCCAAAAAATAAGCGAAGGCACGCGATCGTTTCGTATCGCCTCTAAAAGCCAGCCGTCTGCTTTTAATACAAGCTTCTGACCAACGACTTCATTTAATTTTTTTGGGCGCAAATAAGCCGCTAAAGGTAAACCGTCAAACATATATATATTGTATACTGAATTACTCTCTTAAGCCATCTTGACAAGAGTAAAATAACTTGATGTACTAAAATTAAATAATGTTCATTTAAACTTATAAACATGAAAAAAGGTATCACAATTATCAAGTTATTTATTTGGGCACATGGTATTAGAAAAAAAAGAAGTAAATCATATTTCATTAAAAAATAATACTAACCAAAATAATAAAAGTCGCCCATATTAGGCGACTTTTTTCATATCAAAATCACCATTACTTACATTAAGCGATTGGCAAATAAAAAAATAATTGTCATTATTATAACAATTATTTTCTTGATAAAAGTATATCTAAGGAGTGTTTATTTTTTTCCTAAACCAAGGGATTAAAGCACTAGTGCGACGTTTATACTCCTCAAAGTCCGGACGACCGCGATAACGCTCTTCCATCGGTAGACCAGACACAAACAACATAACATAAGTTAAAGTTAGCGGTGACACGATTAACATCCAAGACTTAGCGACACCTAAAACTAGAAAATACATACCCCACCAAAATATTATTTCTCCGAAGTAATTAGGGTGACGACTGAATTTCCATAAGCCGGTCGTAATTAACTTATCGGCATTACCCTCTTTCTTTAAAAATCTGTAGCGCTGTAAATCGGCCACTGTTTCTATTAATAAGCCGGAAAGTAAAAAAATGATGCCTAAATAATTTACAGAAAACAAAGGCAAGGATATTAAACGCAAACTATAGACAACCGGCAAAGCAACAATCATCATTAAAGCTCCTTGAAATAAAAAAACCTTAGAATAAACAGCAAAGGCAGCACAGCACGCACGACTATTTTTTAAACTACGATAATGCCATTGAGGCATGTCTTTATGCCAACGATGATAACGCCAATCATCTTCCTTGTTTAAATTACGCCTATAATTATGAAAAAATAAACGCAGCCCCCATGCAGTAACAAGCAATAAAACCCAATAAGCCCGTTCATCCAAAATAATATCTCTAAAATTTAAGGTTATCCAAGCTAAAAAAACAAAGCCAGAAGCCCAAGCTAAATCAACCACATCTCGTCTTCTTATCCATAAAGATAATAGAAACCAAATACTCATGTAAAGCAAAATAAATGGCGGTAAAAACCACAATAATTCCATAAAATTAATTATTATTTAAAGTAATTTTCGCATCTAAAACCATTGCTCCTTTCGTATAAGCAATAACCGGATTTAAGTCTATCTCTTTAATTTCTGGATGGTCGCGTAATAAACAGTAAAGACGCAATAAAATATCAATCAGAGCCTTCTTATCTACTACTCCGCCACCACGAACACCATTAAGCAAAGCATTAACTTTCACGGAACTAAACATTTTTTTAATTGTGTCCTCATTAAAAGGCGGTAAAATAAAGGATGAATCATTTAAAACTTCCGCATAAATTCCGCCCCAACCAAACATTAAAGCATGCCCAAGACTTTTATCTCTAACTGCACCAATAATTATCTCTGCTTCACCAAATTCAATCATAGGCATAATTAAAACGCCCTGCAAGCGAGCTCGCGAATTATTCTTAGCTACTGCTTTTAATAAGCGTCGACGAGCTAAAGAGATATCTTGAGGCTGAACATTTAGCATTACACCGCCACTATCACTCTTATGTAAAATATCTGATGAGGCAATTTTTAAAGCAACAGGAGTATTAAAATATTTAGCCGCCAAAATAGCATCTTTATCACTATCCACTACAATAAATTTCGGCGTCGGGATGCCATAAGCCTTTAAAATAGGGAGAGTCTGAAACTCAGCCAAAGCTTGAAAAGACTCAGCTTTAGCTTGTATAAAAAATTTATCTGCCTCATGCCTAGAGGTGTGACTAATTGTAGGTAATTTTAATAAATCATTTTTTCTCACTACGTGTCGTAGTTCATTAAAAACAGCAAGCGCCGATAAGGCTTTAACAGCTTCCTCGGGATAAAAATAAACAGCTAACCCTGAATGTCTTAATTTAGAGGCACTTGCAAGCATGCTTGATGATCCCATTAAACAAATAGCTACGGGCTTATGACATTTTTTTCGCCAAAGAATTAAACTCTTAGCCAATTCATCAACTCTAGTCATTGATTGCGGCGAAACAAGAACAAGCACTGAATCAACTTTAGTATCATGCGACAGAATTTCAAGAGCGCTTAAATATCTTTCCGGTCCAGCATCACCCAATAAATCAATTGGATTATGATTAGAAGCAGCTGGTGGTAATATTTTTTTTAATTTTTGTTTACTTATAGTTGATAAATTAGCAACATCTAAATCGCTGTCCGCCACTGAATCAATGGCTAATATACCGGGACCGCCGGCATTAGTAACTATAGCGATATTTTTAGCGGGTAAATTATCATTACTATTAAAAATCTGTAAATAAGAAAAAAATTCATTAACAGAATAAGCTCTAATTACTCCATATTTTGCAAAAAAAGCGTCATAAATAGCATCATTTCCTGCCATCGCTCCAGTGTGAGAGGCACTAGCACTAGCTCCTATTTTAGTACGACCCGATTTTAATATTACTACCGGTTTGGCATTTACACCAGAACGAAGCTTATCAAGAACGGGACCTAATATTTCCGGGCGCTTTAATTCTTCGGCATAAATGCCAATTACTTTCGTCTTAGCATCATGTTGCCAATAGTTAATTAGATCAGCCTCATCAATAACCGCTTTATTACCAACGCTGGCAAAAATTGAAAATCCTAAGCCTAAATCGCGAGCCGTATCAATAATAGCCGTCCCTAGAGCACCACTCTGACTGAAAAAAGCTAAACCACCCTTACCAGGCATTAATGGCGCAAAACTTAAATTTAATTTTTTTGCCGGATTAATTAAACCTAAACAATTAGGGCCAAGGAGAGCGATATTATATTTTTGAGCGATATCTATAATTTCTTGTTCTAAATCATCTCTACCAACATCCCTAAAACCAGCTGAAATTATTATAGCGGCCGGTATTCCCAATTCCCCTGCCTCGCGCAAGACTGTGGCCACTATAGCTGCTGGCACAATAATCAAAGCTAAATCAATATTCTTCTTAATCTGACTTAAGGAAGCATAGCATTTCAAAGAATTCAATGATTTCACCTTGGGATTAACCGGATAAATTTTACCTTTATAGCCAGAAACAATTAAATTACGCAAAGTATCACTACCAACACTGCCTAAGCGAGTAGAAGCGCCAACAATCGCCACCGATCGTGGCTCAAATAAAGCCTTTAAATTTAACATATATGAAAAAATAATAATTTATAAATACTTTTTAGCTACCGGAGGATATACTTTAACTCCATTTAAGTCTTTAACAGAAATCCACTCTGCTAATGCTTGGCCCTTAGAATCTAAAATTGGCCAGGTCTTTTGTAAATAATATTTTTTAGATTTAAGTTTAACTGCATATAAATAAATAATTTCATGGCCCGGCCTACCATTAAAATTAAAAATATTTTCTTCAATGCCTAATAATTTAGCGGCGGCTATATTTGCTCCCAGCTCTTCTTTAATTTCCCGATGCAAGGCCTTAATAGCACTTTCAGTAAAATCAACCCCTCCGCCTAGTAAACGATAGTGGGATTGTTTTTTTACTTTATCAAAACCAGCACAAGCTAAAAACTTACCCTGATGTTTAATAAGAGCTATAGCTAAAACACGAATATTTTTATGATCAATCGGCATAATCAATTATTTCTTTTAATATTTTTAAAGGCAGACTAAAATCGCCATCATTAAGAATTAAAGCATCATAAACTTCACGATAGGCCGAAACGGACTCTCTGATTTTATCATTTACAAAAGCAATTCTTAAAATAGCGGCGGCAGCTAAACCAGTATCCATACGAGCATCACCAAGACTATCTCCCAGTAGCATAATATTGTTTCTTTTACTAAATTTTTCGTCAACGCCAATTTTTACCAACATAGTTTCATCCTTATTAAAGCTATGGATAATTGGCTCTTTAACACCGACGGCCTTACCATTTTCTCCCCAGATAAAATCATTAGCAACTAAAATGATATTTTCACTCCATAAACCACGCTTCATTAAGTAGTATTTTAAACCTGATATACCCAGACCTGAAGCAGAAAAAATAAATAAAGGAATATTATTTTTGGCTAAAAGTGATAAGAATTCCGGTACGCCTGGTCGCAAATTAGACAAGCGATTATCAACTACATCGGCAATGTTTTCTTCACTTAATCCAGAATCAATTAATAACTGAAAATGCTTATACCACCACTCAGTCATTAAAGCTTTTTTATCATCTAGCGCTATATTTTGATCATCCTCAAAGGGCTTGTAATAATTATGCAAATCTTGAGCTTTTTTATTATAGTCAGCTGATAAATAATTACCTTCTCGCAAGGCGCCAATTAAGGTAGGAGCCTTCCTACCATGAATAAAATTTGTGGTTAGAGTACCATCAAAATCAGCCAATACTTTTAAATGTGAGATCCCACCACGAAATAAGCGCTGTTTCTGATGCTTAAAATTATCAGGCTGTGAAAATATTAATTCATCCATAGCTACTGATTTAATTGCCAAATTGCATAATTTAAAAAGGCAGCGAAAGACACCCAAGCTAAATAAGGCCAAAGCAACCAGACAGCCCGCTTATCTACTCGATAAAAATTAATCATTAAAGCGGCAATCGCTAACCATAAGGCAATTATTTCCAAAAAAGCGAGACGAGGATTTTGCAAGGTAAAGAAAAAATAAGACCACATGATATTAAAACCGAATTGCACAAGAAACATCGTTACCCCCTTTTTAACTAGAACATTTTTCAATCCATGACGCCAAACCAAATATAAAGAAATACCCATAAGAACAAAGAGAAGCGTCCAAACGGGACCAAATATCCAATTCGGTGGATTAAAACTTGGTTTTATTAAAGATTCATACCATGACCCAGGGCCGGTCACCGTAAAGAAGGTGCCCAATGAGCCGAGACCTACACTAAGAATAACGCTGCCAATTAATAATAATCTTGTTTTAATTTTTGTCATATTACTTAAATTACTCTTATATTATAGCATAAATATAAACAAAAGCGACTGCTATTTCTATAACAGTCGCTAAGTTTTTTAGAAATATTTTTAGATTATTTATCATAATTAATCATCATTCTCCCTGGACCCAAGCCTCTTTCAGGCAGTTCTCCCGGAATTAACACAGGGTCCTGATTATTCTGTTGTAGGCGTTTAAAAAACTCCCTACCGGGCTTAATTGGAAAAACTTCATCAGCCCTAAATTCATGTTCGCCAATAACTTCTCCCACTAACCGAATTGGCTGACCAACTATTACTAAATTTTTATTATCTGCCGTAATACAAGTAATATACCATTCACCACTATCACGATCCAATAAAACAAAATGGGTTTGATCAGACTTAGATACAACTAAACCGGCCAAGCTGCCTTCCTCTGAATTTGACCACATAGCTACATGGGGATTAAAAACTAGATCATACAAAGGTGCCCGCCTTCCTAAAACATCATCAATTTCTTCACCAATGCCAACGGCGGAAAAAATAATTCCTAATAATATGCTAGCCAAAATCGCTACTAAAGCAATTAAGGCAAAAGAATAATGATAACCGCGCTTACTGTGTTTTATATTGTAAAACAAAAGCCATAAAAACAAAGCGAGAAATATCATCCAAAAATATGGTAAAGATAAAAGCAGGTAACCAACAAGACTATGGCCAAGTTGAGTGTGCATCATTAAGCCACTGTTATTAGATAAATAAATCATTACTGCCACAGAGGCAGCGCCAATAAATAAAGCTAGACCTCCAAATAACCAAATAAGTATTTCCTTCAATATAAAATGCCAACGTGGCTTCGGTGCCATACCATCATGTTTTATTTTTTCAATTAATTTTTTTCCAAAATTTTCTAACATATATTTATTATGCACTAATATTCTTTGGCAAGTAATTTTTTAAAGATTTTTTAGCCCTGTTTAATAAAGAAGCTACTGTACCTTGAGGTTTTTTTAAAATATCAGAAATTTCCTCATAGCTCTTATCTTCAAAAAATTTTAAAATTAATATTTCTCGATGTTTAACGCTAATTTTTGCTAAAGCTTCCTTAATGACATTTTGGCTTAAATGAATATCGGAAAGCCGATCAAGGGCAACATCATCAGCTAAAGTATCAAAACCAGCACTATCAATCGGAAAAGAATGGGCCTCTGGCCTAACTTGTTTCTTGCGAAAATTACTAATTACCTGATTGTGAGCAATACGATATATCCAAGAAGAGAATTTTAAATTCTGATCAAAGTCATTTAAATTTAAATAAACTTTAAGAAAAATATCTTGCAATAAATCTTGAACGTCTTCTTCATTTTTTGCCCCTAAACGACGCAAATAACGCTCCAACTTTTCTTGGTAGCGATAAATGATATACGAAAACTTATCTGGATCAACCAAACTAAGCCGAACCAATTCTGAGTCCTCTAATTCCAAATTTAACGAGACATTATTCATGATATTTTCTTATGCTAAATAATACGCCTGTGGTGACTCTTTTCTTTCCACAGTGAAATATCAATTATTCATTAATAAAAGCTCCTCTATTATCACGCGATCATTGGACAGTCTTGGTATCTTTGCCTGACCACCAACACGTCGCTTTTCTTTAAGCCAATCATAGAATAAATTATCACGAGCAATAATAATTTCTGGAAAAGCTAAATTTAAATTCTTATGGCGTTTAGCTTCATAATCAGAGTTAAGATGTTTCAACTCAGCATCCAAAATTTCCATAAACTTTCCCAAGTCTTTAGGAGAATGAGCAAACTCAAACAACCATTGGTGCCTAGCCGCTCCAGCGACCCCATTATATATCGGAGCCGCCGAATATTCGCGTACCTCTGCCTGACAATAATCACAAGCCGCCTTAACCGCCCTATCCGCATTCTCCACCACTAACTCCTCCCCGCAAGCATTAATAAAACTTTTTGTTCTACCACTAATAATAATTCTAAAAGGATATAAAGAGGTAAATTTGACTGTATCACCAATCAGATAACGCCAAAGTCCGGCATTAGTAGAGATTAATAAAGCATAGTTTTTTCCCAGTTCAACCTCAGCCAAAGTAAGAGCTTTAGGCTTAGGCTTAGACAATTCCTCCAAAAGGACAAATTCATAAAAAACACCACCATTTAAAAACAAGAGCATGTCTGAACGATTAAGATCGTCCTGAAAAGCAAAGAACCCCTCCGAAGCATTATACACCTCTAGGTAATGCATACCTGGTCCAGGAATAAGAGCTTCAAACTGTGAACGATAAGCCTTAAAACTTGTGCCACCATGTACAAATAATTCTAAATTAGGCCAGACTTCTCGTAAATTCTTTTTACCAGTGAGTTCTAATATTTTTTTGGCCAAAACCAAATTCCAAGAAGGAACCCCGGAAAGGCTCACAATATTTTGATAAGCAATAATTTCAGGTATCCGCACCAATTTATCCTCCCATTCAGGCAAGCAAGCGACACTGAAATGAGGACTGCGACGCAAACGCGCCCACCAAGGCAAATTTTTCATTAATATCACAGAGACATCAGCAATATATTTATCAGCACCAATTTCAGAAAATTGACGACTACCACCGAGGGCGAAATTTTGCCCCCTCAATAAATTAGAATTAAAATTCTGAGCAAAATAACTGGCAAATAAACTGCGACCACCACGATAATGACAGTCATTTAAAGCCTCCTTGCTAACAGGTATATATTTACTTTTACTACCAGTAGTGCCAGAAGACTTAGAAAAATAATTAATTTTTTTGGGCCAAAGTAAATAATTTTCACCGCGCAATAGACGTTCAACGTAAGGCTGGATATCTTCGTAACTACTAATTGGGACAGACTCTTGAAAATCCCTCGGAGTCTTTATCTGATCATAGTTATACTTCTTACCCCATTCTGTCTGGCGCCCACACTTAATTAAGTAATTAAAAATCTTGGTTTGTACCAATAATGGATTTTTTTTAAAATAACGTAAAGCTCGACGACGACGAGAAAAGGCCAATTTTAATAAAGAAAATTTTTTAAACATAAATTAACTACCATTTAAATCGCGTACTTGTTGACGTCGATATTTATTCCAAGAAGAGCGACGACTAAACTCACCCTTAGCCACCACTTCAGAAGCCCAAGAACCACCAAGAAGGTGTGGTAAAATGACATAATCAGCTCCAGCCTTATACAAAGAATTAAGATGCTTTTTATGATACAAACTCGCCACAATAACTGCTTTAGGGTTATACTTGCGTACAAAATTAATTAATACTAATTGATCTTCTGGAGAAGGGATAGTGGAAATAATAGTATGAGCCTTAGTCAGTGGTAATGATCGTAAAAATTCGATATCAGAAGCATCACCAAAAAAAGAACGAATGCCTCTTTTATTAAAATGAGCAACGCTCTCTGGATTAAAATCTACCGCAGCAAATTTAACTTTTTTCTTCTTTAAAGCTTCACCTATTTTCCAGCCAGTTCGATGATACCCAAAAATTATAGTATCAAATGTTTCCTTAATTTCCTCAGCTTGAACAAAATTATCACGTCCAAAAAGTAGAAAAAAGGGCATGAAAAAATTATATATCTTATAGCTAAAAGTCATAGCATAAGAGGAAAAGAAAATTGTAATAATAGCAGCTACAGTAAAGATGGCTAATTCCTGACCATCAAGATAACCAAGAGATAATACAGCAAATAAAATAATAAAACCAAATTCACTTAACTGTCCGGCTGTTAAAGCTGAGAGAAAGCTATTGCGACGAGTAAAACGACGAATCCTAAATAAAATATATAAAATTATTGGCTTAACTACTAATATAAAAGCAGATAAAAACAGGGCGGGCACAATAATTTGATCAATGTGACTAAAGTCAGCTCCGCTTCCCAATAATATGAAAAATATTACAATAAAAAAATCTCGCAAAGGCTTGATACGACTAGCAATCTCGGCCTGAAATCTAGAAGCACCCAGACTAAGACCAGCAATAACGGCACCCAACTCTAAAGAAAAACCACTCCAAAGCAATAGTGAGGCAACGCCAAAACACCAAGCAATAGTGAATATAAATAAAAACTCACCAGAAGAAGATATTTTATTAAGAAAAGAAGGCAAAACATATTTAGCCATCAAAATAATACCTGCAATAACCGCCAATGCCTTGATAACAAATAATAAAGAATTTTCAGCCATTAAACTATTTGGAGCCGTAAAACTTAAATACAATAATATTAAAATAGAAATAATATCTTGAACTAACATTAAGCCAATTGTATAACGACCATAAACAGCATCCTCATCTTGTTTATCGTTTAAAATTTTTAACACCACAATCGTACTAGAGAAACAAGCTGCTAAAGCTAAAAATAATGAACCAGTCCAACTTAAACCGAAAGAATGAACTAAAGGAAAAAGTAAGGCAAAGTTTAAAATAAACTGTAGCGATCCGATTAGTAAAGATTCTTTGCCAATTTTTTTTAGATAAGAAAAATTTAAATCCAATCCAATTATAAACAATAATAAAACCACACCAAAACTAGCAAAGGCATGATACATTGGCTCATCAGCGGGCAAAATATTCAACAAAAGGGGGCCACCAATAATACCAGCCACAATGTAAGCTACTAGCAAAGGTTGTCTGGCTAAGCGCACAAAAAAAGCCACACTTACAGTAATGGCTAAAAGAGCACTCAGCTGTAAAAAAATATTTGAATCCATGGTTTTATAAAAATAATATTACGTGTAAATTATAGCATATATATCTGTTATTTCTCAAATAAATAAAATCATACACTTACAAAAATATATAAATAATCCTTAATATTTGCTTACAGGCTGACAAAAAATGAATAATATAGTAAAATTAAATATGAAGAATTAATTTATTAAAATATAATCTATGTTGCTTCTTGGCTACAGTCTTGCCTTATTGGCTTCTTTTTATTTACTCGCCCTTGTTTGTGATCGTTATTTTGTCCTATCACTGGATAAAATTTCCGAAAAACTAAAAATGAACTCGGACATGGCTGGCGCTACTTTAATGGCAGTTGGCTCTAGTGCTCCGGAATTATTTGTTTCTATCATTGCCTTGTTTAAACCAGGACAAGAAGCACTGGGTGCTGGTACAATTGTTGGATCAGCCCTATTTAATGTGCTTGTTATTATTGGCGCCTCCGCTATGGTACGCAAAGCCTTTATTGCTTGGCAACCGATTATACGTGATTTAAGCTTTTATACACTTAGTATTATCCTTCTCATCATTTCTTTCTGGGATGGACGCATTACTCTGATGGAGGCTTCTTTATTCCTGCTTTTATACGTTATCTATGTATTTGCGGTTATGAAGTGGAAAAAAATCCTTCCCTACAAAGATGAGAATAAAGATCCGATTGACGCTGTAGAAGAAGGTTTAAAAAAGGAGTCCAAGAAAAAAACTTTTATCGCTCACTTTCTAAATGGCATAAAATATATTCTTGACTTTATCTTTCCTAAAGAAAAACACTACTGGATGGCCTTTTTATTATCAATTGTCTTTATTGCTGGCCTTAGCTGGGTACTAGTAGAAAGTGCGGTTGAGATTGCCCATATTTTAAATATTCCTGCTGTTATTATTGGTCTGACTATTTTAGCGGCCGGTACCAGTGTGCCTGATTTAATGTCCTCAATTATTGTAGCCCGCCAAGGACGTGGTGGTATGGCTATTTCTAATGCGATTGGTTCAAATATCTTTGATATCTTAATTGGTCTCGGTTTACCTTGGGTTATTGTAACAATTGGTGGCAAAATAGTACCAGTAGCCACTGAAAACTTAAATAGCTCAATTATCCTACTTTTTGCTACTGTTCTCTCAGTATTATTCTTCTTAATGGCTAAGAAATGGCGTATCGGCCGTTTTGCTGGCATCGGTCTAGTTAGTATATATATTCTCTATCTTACCTGGACGATTCTTCAGGCGATATAAACACAAAATTTATACAAAAAGAAAGCGGCCCTGCTCGGGTCGCTTTTTTATAACAAAAAGCCCCTCTTCGGGAGCTTATTGTCAGGACGAGGACTTGGAAGCCTCTACCCAGATTATTTCTATTAAACCTATATATTATTGAGCATTAACGGTACTGGCGGTGCGGTTTAAACCTAAACCACGTCCCATGCCTCTGCCTATTCCTTCACCACGACCAGAACCATCATGCATACCAAAACCGCGGTCAACGCCGATAGCGGCAAATTTTTCCTGGGCCTGAATCATTAAGTTATGAGCTTCAGTAAATTGAGAAAAATTATCAGATGTAACTTGACTTAGAATTGGAGCATTATCACCCATCTGATTCTTAACTACTTGCACCCAAGTATCATAATTACCGCTATTTAAAGCTGTCTGCATAGCCGCTTGATGCTCAGCTCTAATAGTCTCCATCTCTGCACGACGAGCCTCCATATCCGCCTTCTGTTCGTCAGTGAAATTTACATTTTGTCTGAAGCCTTCGCCTCTAAACATAGCTTTGGCGGTGTTGGTGTCTGGTGTCTGTGCATAAGCATTAAAAGCAAATCCAGCAGCTAGAGCAATCATGGCTAAACTTAATACACTAGTGGTAACAATATTTTTCTTTTTCATATTTTTATTATTTATTTAAGAGATGTTAGACAACCCTCACATAAACTAATTAATTTTATTTTTATTAAATTTGTAAATAATGTATCTTGGCGCCTCCAAATAGTACTACGCTTGTTCAGATTTTTTCTTCCACTTTAATTTTATAATAAAAAAGACCAATAACGGTCTTTACATTTAAATATTAATAATTAAAAGATTTATTCCGCCCTTAAAGCCGTCACTGGATCAAGACGTGAAGCCTGATTTGCAGGACGATAGCCAAAAAGAAGGCCACAGATAAGAGAAAATAAAAGTGATAGAGCAATTCCCTGCCAAGGCCAAGAAAATTGCCAATTCAAATTAAAATGCTGAGCTAATAAACTTAAAGCAAAAGAAGCAAGTACCCCAAAAATCACTCCTAATACCCAACCCCAAAAAGTAATAAGCAGAGATTCAATTAGAAATTGCCAAGCTACATCGCTGGCCGTTGCTCCCATCGCCTTACGTAATCCAATTTCCGGCGTACGTTCAGTCACGGTTACATACATGATATTCATTATACCAACACCACCAACCAATAAAGAGATAAGGACGATAGCTAAAAGCAAATACGTAACTGCTCCGGTCACTGTGCCTAGGGTATCAAGCATCTCCGCCATCGTAGAAACACGAAAATCATCTTTTTCTGGATCACTAATATCATGACGATCACGTAAAACTGAACGAATTTCGGCAGCCGTTTCTTCAGCCTGATTGAGATCACGAATTTGATGCATGAAATACATAGCATAATCAATGCCTAAAATGCGTTTATGCAGGGTCTGAATGGGTATATAAAGAGTATTATCAAAATCTAAAAAACTAGCACCTCCGCCCTGCTCCTCTAAAACACCAATAACTTGAAATTTCTTTGTACCAATTTTTATAAAATTACCCAAAGCTTTTTGATCACCAAATAAAGTTTCTTTAAGAGTCGCCCCCAGTACAACTACCGCCGCCTGACTGCGATCGTCCTCTTCACTGAAATATACACCTTCCGCTAATTTAGTTTTAGTATCAATTTGAGCGTAAGGAGCACTAGTGCCAAACAAAAAAACTTTAACACTCTCAGCGGCATAACTAACTTTTTGCTGACCAAGAGAGACAGCGTAACTATCCTCAACATTATCCAATTTATTAATCGCCTCCATGTCAGATAATTTTAAACTGGTAACTTCAGAAACACTCGGACCATTTGAGCCAGGCACTTTCGTTTCGGTTTGAATAACATTAGTGCCATATGACTCAATTTCGCCAGAAACCAAATTACTAATACCACTACCAGCCGCAAAGACAATAATAATCGCCGCAACACCAATAACTACACCAAGCACAGTTAAGCTCGTCCTTAATAAATTAAGACGTAGAGAATTCCAAGCTAATTGAAAAGCGATAATTAATTGCATAAACTTATTCGTAGCGTAAAGCATCTATTGGACTAAGGCGACTAGCCCGTTTAGCAGGATAATAACCGAAAATAACACCAATCAAAGTTGAAAGACCAATAGCGACAATAATGGAAGACATAGAAATAACAAAATCCCAACGATAACCAAGCGAGCGCACAATAACGGCCGCTAAATATGAAAATAACATACCACCAATTAATCCTATAACACCTCCAATTAAAGTTAAGGCGATGGCTTCAAATAAAAACTGACTCAAAACCTGTCTATTAGTAGCGCCGATGGCTTTACGTAAGCCAATCTCACGTGTTCGCTCAGTCACACTAACTAACATAATATTCATAATACCAATGCCACCGACCAGTAAAGACAAGGCTGCCATCGCCGCTAAGAAATATCTTAAAGCATCGGTAATACTAGTAACTAGCGCTAAGGCGTCACGAAAACTACGTACAGAAAAATCATCATCAGCTGGGTCAGTAATGCCATGACGCTCGCGTAAAGTTTGTCGAACCATTTCCATGCTCTCATCAATATTGTCAGCCGAATCAAGTTTAATTCTAATAGCACTTAAATAATTAACGCTGGCAATTTCTTTCTGCGCGAACTCAAGTGGACTTAAGATTAAATCATCATAATTTTGAAAACCAACTTGTCCTCTTTCTTTCATTACACCAATCACGGTAGCTGACTGATTGGCAACTTTTATTTTCTGTCCAATAGGATCATTATAGGCAAACAGCTCAGACGCTACCGTACTACCCAAAACAACCAAACGTAGATTTGACGACATTTCATCAATACTAAAAAAACGCCCAGCCGCTACTTCGCCACCATCAACAGATAAATAATCACCATCAACTCCCTGCAAGGTTGTATCATAGCTCTGATCTCGCCAAAAAAGAGGAACGCTAGTTTGATAATAAGCAACTACTGCGTCCACATGGGAAACATTTTTTTCATCTTTAAAGGCCTGGGCATCACCTATTTTTAAACTAGTAACTTTAACTCCGAAAACAGCTGCTGGCGGTCCGTTAGAATCTGATTGACCAGGAAGAACACCAATAAGATCGCCGCCAAAACCTTCTAATTGTCCTAAAATTAAAGATTGAGCACCCGCGCCTAAAGACATAATCAAAACAACTGCACCGACACCAATAATAATGCCAAGCATGGTTAAAAAACTCCGGGTCTTATTACTAAACAAGGCCCGGGATACTAGCATGATTAATTGACGAATATTCTCCCACATAATTTTTATTTCAAAAGCTCACCTTCATTAGCAAAACGACGATTCTTAACAACCTTATCGCTAACAATCTGACCATCATGTACTTGAATAATACGCTTAGCATGCTCAGCGGTAAAAGTTTCGTGAGTAACTAAAATAATTGTCTTACCTTGGGCATTTAAATCCTGCAAAATCTTCATAACCTGAACCCCTGATTTTGAATCTAAATTTCCCGTCGGCTCATCGGCAAAAATTACCGCCGGTTCATTTACAAGCGCCCTAGCAATCGCCACCCTTTGCTTCTCTCCTCCAGAAATTTGATTAGTAAAATAATGAAGACGATGTTCTAATCCAACGCTTTTTAAAACTTTTGCCGCTCTAGCATCCATCTTTTTCTTATTCTGAGAATAAATCAGTGGCAATTTAACATTATCAAGTACACTGGTGCGAGCTAATAAATTAAAAGACTGGAAAACGAAACCAATTTCACGATTACGTAAATGAGCCAATTCCTCATCATTTAAATCGGCAATATTTTTATGAGCAAAAAAATATTTTCCCTCACTTGGACGCTCTAAAAGACCAAGAATATGCATTAATGTAGACTTGCCTGAACCTGACGGCCCCATAATAGACACAAATTCTCCTTTCTCAATCTTAAAACTAACGTTTTTTAAAACTTCCGTTACTAACTCGCCACTAACATATGTTTTAATGATGTTGTCTAACTGAATTAAAGCTTGTGCCATAACAATTATTGATTAATTTTTGACAAAGGTAATAACCGTGTCGCCACTTTGTAAACCACTTAAGATTTCAATCATACCTTCATCACCTCTGAGACCGGTTTCCACTGGAACTTCTTGTGCAACTCCATTAACTAACAATCTAATTATTTTTTGTCCGTCTTTTTCAATTAAAGCTCTAGCTGGAACCTGTAAAACATTCTCGCGTCTATCGGTAGTTATCACAATATTAGCTGTCATACCGGCTTTAAGCGTTAAGCCGCGTGCTTCAATTTTACTCATCACACTATTTAAATCATAAAAATCAACTTTAACTTTATAATAAACAACATCTTGAATTAAAGTCTGAGCTGGCTCAATGAAACTAACTTGACCTGGTAAAATAAAATCATCAGGAAAAGCATCAAAAGTAATATCAACTGGATCGCCGATCTTAATCTTACTAATATTTGATTCAGCGATGTCAACCTCAACATTAAAACTATTATTTACCAAAATAGTTACCATTGCTTTACCGCCAACACCAAACTGTTCACCAATTTCATAATTTACTGCTGTAACTACGCCCTCCAAGGGTGAAGTGAGAATAGTGTCACTAATTTGCTGTTCAATGCCAGCTAGACTGGCTTGAGCCTGACTAACTTGAGCCTGGGCCAAAGCTAAATCTTGAGTACGAGCTGGAGCGAGAGTATTATTTAATTGTGCCCTAGCAACTTCTACTGCCCGTTCAGAACTATCTACTCTAGCTTGTGCGGTAGCAATTTGCTGAGACCCACTAAGCTTTAAACTTTCTAAATTATTATTAGCTGCTAAAATTGCATTATTTAAATTTACCTGAGCCTGACGAACACCATCTTGAGCGCTAGCAATAGCTGTATCATTATTAATAAATGCATTACGTAAGGCTTGTAATCCATTTTCTACCGCTGTACTAGCCGCATTAATTAAAGAAGACTGAGAACTAACTAAAGATTTATAAGCATCAAGACTTGCTTGAGGAAAATCTGAACTAGTAATACTGGCTTCTAACATAGCATAAGAATAATCAAGGGCACTATCAGTTTTAGTAAGTAGATTCTGCACATTTTGTCCAGCCGTTTCAATAATAGCTTGATCGGTGCGACTACCAACATTAGCTAATGCCGTTTGAGCCTCATCAATTAAAGCTACGGCCGCCAAACGAGCGCCAGCTGTTAAATTAAGTAAGGAGCTATTTTTTACACCTAAAACTGAACTAGCTTTATCATCAGTTAAAATTGTATTGATATTATCTAAGGCAATTTGAGCTGTTAAAATCTTATCGCTCATAATTAATAAAACAGAACTACGAGCATTTGTAATATTTTTGGTTCCAGTTTTAATAGCGTTGTCGAGAGAAGTCTGAGCACTACTAATAGCTTGCTCTTGCGTGGTTAAACTAGTGATTGTATCGTCTTGTAAATCGGCTAGAGTTTTTTCTGCCTGACGAATATTTTCAGCCACCGTTTGTTTAGTTTTTTGTAAATCAATTTCCGCCGAGTCTAAAGCAGATTCAGTTTGATTTAAATTAGAGCGACTAACGGAAACTGATTGAGAACTTGCCCCAGCCAACGTTTTAGATAATGAAGCTTGAGCAATTTGCAAACCAGCTTCTAATTCAGCTTTGCGAGATTGCAAACTATTATCATCTAAAGAAGCTAAAACAGCTCCGGCAGAAATCTTATCACCAACTGCAACCTCAACACTTTTAACCCTGCCAGATGATAAAAAATTTAAAGCCACCTCTTTTACTGGCTTTAAAGTGCCTGTTTCACTAACAGTTTGTAATAAGGGGCCAAATTCAACATCAACAGTAGAGTAAGTTGGTGCTGAATCTTTACTTGACTGCCACCACCAAATAAGCACAATTATAAGAATTACGGCACCAATTATCCAATACCAGCGTTTTGATTTTTTCATATTATTTTAAAATAGAAAATATTAATATATTCAAGCACATTATAACAGGAATAAAATAGATTTAAAAGCTATTTATTATACTTATATTAATTAAACAAGATATCGTTAAATCTAAAATTATTATTTATTTTTATTTAAAATTATGCAACTCTTGCCGACTTTTTTTATAATCAGGAATCTGCTTGGAGACTAAGCTCCAAAAGGCGGGGCTATGATTTAATTGTTTTAAGTGGCAAAGTTCGTGAACTATTAAATAGTCAATTAATTCAGGTGATAAAAATACTAGTCGATAGTTAAAATTTAAACCTCCACTTTTTGAACAACTGCCCCAGCGGGTTTTTTGATCACGAATACTGAGTCGAGTATATTTAAATTGATAAAATTGATTAAAATATTCTAAACGTTCTTGAGCAATTTTTCTCGCCTTTTCCTTATAGCGCAGATAGTCTGCTCGAGTGCCTCGTGCCAAAGGAGAAATTGGCACTTTTTTTAATTTTTCCAATTGCTGATAGAGCCATTCCTTTTTCTGATCAACAAAAGTCTGGGCAAACTTTTCTGTCACCCAAAAAGGACGCGTTACCAAAACACGTCCGTCCGCCGATAGACTTAAACGAACATGACGCGAACGGCGAACGCGACGATGTCTAATCATTAAATCATCTCTAATCTCCATTATGACACTAAATTAATTTTTTATTTGAGACCTAATCAAATCAACACTACCTTTAGAACCTAATTGATTATAGAACTTCAAATTATCTAATTTATCAATATCAATCCAGGTGGCCAAGGATAGATAACCTTTTTCATCGTCGTCAATGTAGTCTAGAGAAAGTTCACCGCCAGTCTGTTCCACTAAAAAATATATAAGTTGACAATTCCAATACTCATCTTCAAGGCGTCCAGGCCTTACACCAGGCTTATAAAAAGAAGAGTGAGCCTCAATTATTTGACCAAGTTTAATTTTTAAACCAGTTTCTTCCCAAAACTCACGCTGCAAAGCCTCCTCTAAACTTTCATCCATATTAACGCCACCGCCGGGAAAGTCATAGCCGTCATGTTGAGGCGATAATAATATTTTACCATCATGAATAAGAAGACCGTAAACAGACGGACGAAAACGAAACTTTTCTACTGCTACTAAAAATTCATTTTTTTGATTATCATGACATATGACTTCTTTTTTCATAAAAAAATTTATTTAATCTTTTTCAGCCAAGTCTTGATTTGTTGTTTTACTTTATTTTCTTGATCAGTAAAGCCATGATCAGCTTCTGTGATAATTACCGTTTTTAAATGCTTCCCTGTCTTATTGTGAGAATCTAGCCAAGTGGCAATATCCTCCGCTGACCTATCCGCATACTCATCATATTCAGCTAAAAAAGCTAAAATCGGCTGTTTCACTCGTAATAAGTCCTTAGACTTTTTACCCGATTCATAATTAAAAATTTCTTCTTTACTATCAGCCGTATATAAACTAATAAATCTCTGAGCATCTATCTCTCTAGGGATAAAATCATTTTTTAGTAATGCGTGTGGTTTTCCTGCCTTAACTAAGGCCTGTGCCTCTTTTAAAGCTTTTTGATATTTCTTTTTACCAGCTGGGGCCAATAAATTAATGCTAGCATAGTCGCTAATTGGAGCTAGTAAAATTGCGCCCTTAAGCTTAGACTGAGCTCGTTTGGATAAATAATATATACTTTTTTGGCAGCCCGTGGAATGACCAATTAAAAATATCCTCTTAGGTTTATAAGTTAAAGCATGATTAATAGCACCGTCAATATCGTCTAGACAATCGGTAAAAACCTCATGAGCTACTCCAGCCAATAGTCTCTCTTTATTTTTCTTGTCGGTTTTAAAATAATTAATTGTACCTGAGCCGCGGTTGTTAAAAGTCAAAACAGCATCTTTTCCAGTCGCTAGGACTGTCATTAATTCAGCACGAGAAAAAATACTATCATTTAAGCCATGCAAAAAAATAAATAAATTATCAGGTCTTTGACTGCCAAGCCAAAGGCCTTTTAAATTAACTTTTTTGGGCGTAGAAAATGAGACAAAAGAAAAATTCATAAAATTATTATTAGTTCTATATATTATAGAGTAATATGAAGATGGGGGCAAAGGTACAAACAAAAAACCGCCCAAAGAGAGCGATTTTATGTATTTTATTTCTTCTTGAATCGAGGTTTAAAGGCTTTTGCCTTAAAAGTAGGTCGCGCAGCTTTCTCTTGCTCCTTATCTTTAGCGGCAAAAGTTTCTTTACCCTTAAAGACTTTGTAACCGGAAGATCTAACCCCCATCTTTAATTCACGATATGGCTTTGTCTCGGCGGTTTTATTTTTTGTCTCCCGATAAGGTTTAGCGATTTCGCTCTTCTTGCCTGGAACAGATTTAGCTCCGACAGCTTTAGTATAACTGCGTTTAGGTGAGCGCCCTTTTGCTTCTTCTTTAAGTTGAAACATTTTACGACGGAAAGCAAAGCGGTTGCCGCCATCAAATTCTGGATTAACAATTAAGGGCACATCTGCTCTATTCACAGACGTATTTGCTCTTGGCTTGGTTTCAGTTTTTTTAGCGGAACGAGCATAAGACTTATCATTTCTTGAGGAAAATTTTCCCTTTGCTCTAAATGGAGCAGACTTTCTAGCTGGGTAAGCATCCTGACGTTTAGGCTCAGATGTTTGCAAATAATCTGGAGTAGCGGTGACATCGGTAATAGCGGCCCGCTTGCGGAAACCGAGACTACTATAATTTTCCGCTGGAGCAACTGCTACTCGACTACGAACGGGCACACTATTTCTTGTCCTTACTGAAGTCTGAGGAGCTTTTCTAAAATTGTTATTTTGAGTAAACTTTCTCGGAGCAGAGCTCTGATTACGAGAAGCAGACATTGGCCGCTGATCAATACGAGGACGGTTAACTGCAGACCCTATATTTCTAACAGGTAAATTCTTTCTAATTAAACGTTCAATCTTTTGAATTTCACGATACTGATCAGACGAAGCAAAAGAGACGGCCTTCCCTTTCTTGCCAGCTCGAGCAGTACGTCCAATTCGATGCACATAGTCCTCAGAATTATCAGGCAAATCAAAATTTAACACTAATTCAATATCATTAATATCCAAACCTCTCGCCGCCACATCGGTAGCTACAAGAATACGATGTTTTCCACTCTTAAAACCTGCTAAAGCAGCTTGGCGTTGAGCAAAAGAAAGATTGGAATGAATTTCCGCTGCTTTAAAACCATCAAATAAAAGTTTTTTAGTTAACTTAGTAGCGCCATGTTTGGTGCGAACAAAAATTAAAACTGAACCTTTAAACTCATCTAGTAATAATAACATTTGATCAAAGCGAGCTTCACGAGGTAAAACAAGAATTTCTTGTTCAACTAATTCCGCCGTACTACCAGCTGGAGAAACTTCAATTCTAACAGGAGCACGTAAATGTTTTTCTGCCAATTTCATAACAGCTGTTGGCATAGTGGCAGAAAATAATAAAGTTTGACGACCAACCGGAACACGTTTCAAAACTTCCTCAATTTGAGGAGCAAAGCCCATATCAAACATCATATCAGCTTCATCAAGTACTAAAACAGAAATGTCATTTAATTTTACGGTCCCTCTTTTTAAATGATCGATTAAACGTCCGGGGGTAGCCACTAAAATATGAGGCTGACGTCTAAGAGCAAACAATTGTCTATTAATCGCCTCGCCACCAATTAAAGAAACTGTGCGCAATCCCAAAGGACCGCCTAGACTACGTAAACTAGTTTCAACTTGACCAGCTAATTCTCTGGTGGGTAATAATATTAAGCCACGGCCTTTAACTTGAGCTAAACGCTGTAACATCGGGATGCCAAAAGCAAAAGTCTTGCCAGTACCGGTTTGAGCGATACCAACAATGTCCTCACCACTTAAAGCGGCGGGAATGGCTTGATGTTGAATTGGTGTCGGCGTGATCAAGCCTAAATCACTGACAACTTTTAAAATAGACTCCTTAATGCCTAAATCGGCGAAAGTTAGGAGTGCTGTTTCATTTTTTATTTCTTTTTTTAACATAAAAATAAGCAACTTGGATCTATTTCCAGTCACTTTTACTATAATAATTTAGAGAGGTGGAGAAGATTACTCTGCCTTAAATATACCACAAAAATTGAAATTAAGTCAAGTGAGGTTGAATATTAGGTAAATTATTAATAATAGTCAATATATATCCCAGTCATGGCTGGAGATAAAGTATATTTTATATTTTAATTATAACATTTATTATATTTTCTAAAAATTAAAAACGTGCCTCACTTGCCTAATTAAGGCCCATCACCTATCATATTTATATAATAATATTAAACAATATGCGCGTTCCTATTCGTAAAGGAGAAATTGAGAATTTTAAAGCCAAAGACTATAGCCTTAGTCCAGCTAAGTATCAAGAACTTGAGCGAACTTTAGCGCGTCTTTTAAAACGCCGCCCTCAAGAAGCTAAAGAGGTAAAGCGCCTAGCAGAAATGGGTGATTTCTCTGAAAACGTTGGTTACCAGATGGCTAAAGGGCGTTTGCGCGGTCTAAATCAGAGAATCCTAGACTTAGAAGATATGATCAAAAAGGCTGATATTGTTATCCCTAATAATAATACTGATTCTGTACAAATTGGGCATAAAGTTAGCCTTGAAGTTGATGGTGTCCAAAAAATGTATACAATCCTTGGGGCCAGTGAAAGCAATCCAACAGCTGGGATTATTTCTGCCTCTTCCCCGCTTGGAACTGCTCTTATTAATAAAAAGATGGATGAGGAATTTGATTTAGAAATAAACGGCAAAAACAGACACTATCATATTACTAAGATTGAGATATAAAGATTATGCCTATTTTATTGCAGGCTAATAATTTAAGTAAGGAATATAATGGCCAGAAAATATTTTCTGACCTCTCTTTTACCATTAGCGAAAAACAGAAAATAGGCGTGATTGGAGTAAATGGAGCGGGCAAATCAACATTGTTTAGAATTATTACCGGCGAAGAAAGTGCTGATGAAGGTGAAATCATTATTCATAGCGATACCAATATCGGCTATCTGCAACAACATGATGACTGGCGAGAAGGTGAAAGTGCTCTCGCCTTTTTGAGCCGTCAAAGCGGGAAACCAGAATGGCGTATTAAACAAGTGGCCAGTAAATTTGAACTTGATGATGATAAATTAAATAATCCCGCTATCAGCCTTTCTGGCGGCTGGCGCATGCGCTTAAAATTAACCGGCATGCTATTAAAAGAGCCGAATCTATTCCTCCTTGATGAGCCTAGTAACTATCTTGATTTAAATACTTTGTTATTACTAGAAAAATACCTCCAAGCCTACAATGGCAGTTTTTTAATTATTTCTCATGACCGCGAATTTCTAAAAAAGACCTGCCAAGAAACTTTAGAAATTTCAAAAACAGGCTGCTATCATTACCCAGGCAATATTGAAAACTATCTTGCTTTCAAAGAACAAAAATTAAACACCTTAATTAAAGCCAATGAGAGTCTAGATAAGCAACAGCAACACTGGCAAGAGTTTGTTAATCGCTTTCGCTCTAAAGATTCAAAGGCCAAACAAGCTCAAGCAATGATTCGCAAAATAAATAAATTAGAACAGAAACGAATTAGCATTGAACATCAAGCTGGAATTACACGAATCACTATTCCACCAGTAATTAAGCGTAATAATTTTGCTCTTAAAACCAATAATCTAAGCATTGGTTATAAAAATAGAATAATTGCTAATGATATTAATATTGACTGCCGCGCTGGTGAAAAGCTGGCCATATTGGGATTAAACGGACAAGGCAAAACTACTCTGATTAAAACTTTATGCGCACGCATAAATCCTTTAGCAGGCTCATTTCACTGGTCTGCTAATAGCCAACTTGCCTATCACGGACAAGAGGAGATGGAAAACATGGACGGCAAGGAGCAGGCGGGCGATTTTTTAAGACGTATCGCCGCCAGCGATGTCAAAACAGAGGCCGTTTTAAAAATGGCAGGCGATTTTCTTTTTAAAGACGAGGAGTTAAAAAAATCAATTTCCGTATTATCTGGCGGTGAAAAATCACGCCTGCTTCTCGCTGGACTATTACTATCTAAACCAGACATCCTTATTCTTGACGAGCCCACCTGTCACCTAGACTTTGAAACTAGCGAAGCCCTGGCCCAGGCCTTACACAAATTTAATGGCACCATTTTATTTGCCAGCCATGACCGCACTTTCTCCAGTCTGATTGCCACTGGCATTATTGAAATCTATCAAGGCAAGGTTAAAAGATTGCATGAAGATTATAACGACTACATTAATCGCTTAGAAAAAACACTCTGGCAAACACAGTTAGAAGATAATAGTGATGGCGTTGATAAAAGCGAAGAAAGAGCTAAATATTTGGAAAAAAAATATTTAGTTAAAAAAATAAACTCCCTGGAAAAGGAGTTAAATAAATTACAGCAGTATAAGCAAGAATTATTAAATTATTTTCTGGAACATTATCAAGAATATAATTCCGACAAAAATCAAGAATTGGAAGAAATTACACGTCTCATTGCCGACAAGGAAGAAGCCTGGCTAAGAGCGACGAACGATTTGGAAGAGCTTGGAAAGAGTTAAGAGCTTCATATAAAACTAAGCCAGCGGCCACCATTACATTAAGCGACTTATTGAAACCATACATCGGAATTTCTACGCTTTTATCAACCACTTCTAAAATCTCTTCACTAAGACCATAACTTTCATTACCAAAAACAAAGGCGCTAGGCTGCTGATACTTCACCTGCTGGTAGTCTTTAGATTTTAATGATTGTTCAACTGCAAATACACTCGCACCAAAAGATCTCACCTCTTTAATTGCCTCCAAAACGCTGGCGCAATATTTCCAAGTTACTAACTGAAATGTACCTACCGAAGCTTTAACAATACGATGATTTGGCGGAGTTGCACAATCACCACACAAGTAAACACATTTTGCCCCAATAGCATCAGCCAGACGAAAAAATCCACCTATATTATAGGTATCTAGAACATTATCTAAAATTATATAAATTTCCTGTGTTTTTCTAGTCTTTCGGAATTTTTCCGCTGCTTGCGGATCTAAATTTCGTAGTATCTTAGCATTTAAAACCATAATTAACTCTTATTTTCTAAGGAAGTCACCGCTTTTTGTAGGGCTCGCAAACCAATTAAAGCACACTTGGAACGACGGGCGCTAATGTGAATACCTAATAACTCTTGTAAATCAGGCAAATCCATAGCTAAAAGTTCAGCCTTGGTTTTTCCAACTAATTCCTCGCTTAAAATAGAAATGGTCGCCACCGAAATAGCACAGCCATTGCCTTCAAAAGATATTTCCTGAATTATATCACCTTTCATCTTTACAAATACGGTCATATCATCACCACAACTACGATTTAATTCGCGACAAGAAGCATCAGCTCCTGCCATCTTTCGACGACAACGTGGACGCTGATAGTGATCTAAAATATTACGAGCGTAGATATCCATATTAAGATTGCAGTAAAGCTTTAATCTCTAACAAGCTATTAATAAAATAATCTATTTCTTCCTTGGTATTATAGAAAGAGAGACTAGCACGTAAAGTTGCAGGCACTTGAAAATAATCATGTAAGGTCTGGGCACAGTGATGACCAGCCCGGACAATAATTCCCCGCTCTCCTAATAAATCAGCGACATCATGTGGATGCAAATCTTTAAGTACTAAAGAAAATAAAGGTAAGCGATTTACTTCTCCTCCCAGAACCTGCACGAAATCCAATTCTTGAATTTTTTCTAAAAAATAATCACTTAAAAATTTTTCACGGCTAACAATTTCTGTCCAGCCGATTTTTTTTATAAATTTTATTGCCGCTCCCAAAGCAATAGCGCCTTCAATATTAGGGGTGCCCGCCTCAAATTTATCAGGCAGTTCAGCTGGCAGATAACTTTGCTCTAAAACTTCGGCAATCATGCCACCACCGCCTAAGAAAGGAGACATGTCTTCTAATAATTCCTGACGACCGTACAAAACTCCAATACCAGAAGGAGCAAAAAGCTTATGTCCAGAAAAGGCCAGAAAATCGGCCCCCAACTCTTTCACATTTAAAGGACGATGAGAAATTCCCTGAGCGGCATCGACTAAACTAATCACGCCTAAAGATTTAGCTCTTTTAATAATAGGCTTTAAATCATAATATTGACCCAAAACATTGGAAGCAAGAGTTATAGCTAAGAAGCGTAATTTAGGCTGTGCAAATATTTTGTCTAGGCTTTCAGTATTAAAAGTGCCATCTTCATTTATATCAATATATTCGAGCACAATGCCAATTTTCTCTTTCAGCTGTAGCCAAGGGACAATATTGGCGTGATGCTCCGCCCGACTTAAAGCAACAACATCGCCTTTCTTCAGATTGGTTTCGCCCCAACTACGTGCTACTAAATTAATACTGGCTGTAGTGCCGGCGGTAAAAATTATTTCTTCCCTCTGAGCGCCAATAAAATCAGCTACACTTAAACGAGCGTCTTCATACAGAGTTGTAGCCTCTTCTGCTAAAAAATTAGGACCGCGATGAACGTTGGCGTTATGTAAATTATAGTAATCATTAACGGCATCTATCACCACCTGAGGTTTGGGTGCGGTCGCCGCATTATCAAAATACTGCAGAGGGTGCTCTGCATAGATACGACGCAAAAGAGGAAAATTTTCACGATAATCTATCATAGACGTGAAGAAATAATATTTAATAATTCTTGTTTTAAATTGTTATCACTTAAATCACTCACAAATTTATTGGCCATAGATAAGGCAAATAGCTTTTGAATTTCATCAGGACTAAGACCGCGACTACGCAGATAAAACATATCTTCAGCGGATAATTGAAAAGTACTAGCACTGTGGCCAGCTTTAACATCGTTAGCGGCAATATTTAAGCCAGGTATTAATTGACCACGGCTATCCTTACTCATTAAACGTAAGTGCATATCTACGCGAGTATCACTGCGCTGAGCTTTTTTCATAACATTAATATCCGCGTCATAGCGTAATTGCGCCTTATCATCTAATAAAGCATCTACATACACACGTCCACCGCTGGCTTCATCGTTAAAATTATAACTAGCCCTCACTTTTAACTGCTCGTCATTATGCCCAATGTACAGAGAGTGACTATTTATCTGTGCTCGCGCATCAAGATTATGATTAAGTTCAACTGCATTACTATAATCAAGAAAAAGATAATACACATCTAAGTGCGCCCCTCCTCCGACATTCCACTGACGACTAAATTTTTCTACCGAAGCTAAGTCTGGAAGCATTAAAATATATTGAGCCTTCATGTTCGGTGCCAAAGTAAAAACGCGTTCAGCCGGCATATTAGCGAAGTCTTTTTCTACAACAATCATATCCTCCTCTTCAGACAAAATAATATTTTTTTCTTTAGAATTTAATTCCATTATTTTAGACATATATTAACCAACGCTATTTTCCATTTCAAGTTCCACCATCCGATTCATTTCTACTGAATATTCTAGAGGAAGTTCTTTAGTTATCGGCTCAATAAAACCGTTTACAATCATGGCGGCCGCCTCCGCTTCTTTTAAGCCACGACTGCGTAGATAAAACATATCTTCAGCATTAATCTTGCCAGCATTAGCTTCATGAGCGATGGTGGCACTGGCATTATTTATTTTCATCACAGGAATGGTGTCAGAAACAGAAATTTCATCAAGAATTAAAGCATCACATTGTACAGAAACAACGGCATTATCTGCTTGTGGGGCAATTTCCACTAAACCACGATAAATTGATTTTCCTCCACCCTTGCTAATGCTTTTCATCACAATATTAGAAGTGGTATTTTTGGCGGCATGAATAACTTTGGCGCCAGTGTCCTGTATTTGACCTTCGTTAGCAAAAGCTACACCCAAATGATCAGCGCTAGCACCTTCACCCACTAAAATTGAACAAGGATAAAGCATGGTGACATTACTACCAAAATTACCGCCAACCCATTCCATATGTGCCTTCTTTTCTACGATGGCACGTTTAGTATTTAAATTATAGGCGTCTTTACTCCAACTCTCAACGCTGCTATAGCGAAAACGAGCCCCTTCACGCACATAGATTTCCACACCGCCAGCATGAAGAGAATCAACGCCATAACGCGGAGCGCTACAACCTTCAATGTAATGAGCTTGAGCACCAGCCTCAACAATAATTAAAGTATGTTCAAATTGCCCCATACCTTTAGCATTCATGCGAAAATAGGCTTGCAAAGGTTCATCAATAACGACACCGGCAGGGATATATAAAAAAGTGCCACCACTCCAAACAGCTCCATGTAAAGCAGCAAATTTATGCAAAGAAATAGGCATGGCTTTCATAAAATTAGGCTTCACTAGTTCGGGATATTTTTTTAAGGCAACATCAAGGTCTTCAAAGATAACCCCCTTCTTTTGATATTCTTCTTTCAAGCTATGATAAATAACAGTTGATTCATATTGAGCGCCAACGCCAGCTAAAACTTCTTGCTCGGCTTTTGGAATACCCAGCTTATCAAAAGTATTTTTAATATCTTTGGGAACGTCATCCCAACTCTGCGCCTGCCCTTCCATGGCTTTGGCGTAATAGGTAATTTTATCTAAATCTAAAGCAGACAAATCCGGACCCCAAGTTGGCATAGACATTTTCTGAAACTGAGCCAGTGATTCAAGCCGATGCGCTAGCATCCATTCCGGCTCTTCTTTTTCAAACGAAATTTGACGCACCAAAGCTTCAGTCAAACCATGCTTGGTTTGCTGCATATAATCCGACTGATTATAGTCATCCCAAAGGGAGTCATGTGATTTAATATCTTCACTCATAATAATTACTTAAGAGAACTAAAACCTTCCTGTTCTAGTTGTGCAGCTAATTCCGGACCACCACTTTTAACAATCTTACCCCTTGCCATTACTAAAACTCTATCAGGTTTAATATATTTTAAAACTCTTTGATAATGTGTTACTGCCAACAAACTAGTCTTATCATTTTTAAATCTTTTAATTGCCTGTCCCGCCACTTCTAAGGCATCGACATCAAGCCCAGAGTCAATCTCATCAAATACGGCTAGACTTGGCTGAGCTAAAGCTAATTGCAATAATTCTGATTTCTTTTTCTCGCCTCCAGAAAAATCCTGATTCAATTGACGACTCGACCAATCTGTATGAATTTGCAAAGATTCTAATTCCTGATCAAGTTCCTTCTTAAAAGAAAAGACGCTGCCTGTTTCTTGTTTGCGAGCAGTGCGTAGAGATTTATACGAATCAAATAAAAATGGGAATAATTCCAAACCAGCAATCTCACGTGGCTCTTGAAAGGCGAGAAATAATCCGGCGGCCGCTCTTTCCTCAGGTTTAGCTTCACTAATATCAACTCCTTTAAAAATAATTTGACCGCTTTTAACTTCGTAATCTGGATGCCCCATCAAAACAAGAGCTAAAGTGCTTTTACCGGAGCCATTCGGTCCCATAATTACCACACTTTCGCCCTCAGCAATATTAAAGCTAATATCATCAAGAATTAACTTATCGCCAGCGACCACTTTTAAATTTTTTACTTCTAAAATATTCATAACTATTTCACTAAAAGCGAAGCTAAGCTTCGCTTATCTAAACTTTTTTTAATATCTCCCAATAGCAGCGGCCAAGCACTTTTTAAACCACAATTTTGAAAATGCGGACAAGCCTTATTACTGCTATGAGCACAACGAACTTTTATCTTTCCCGAAAGGGCCTCTAAAACTTCTAAAATTTTTATATCCTCTGGACTTCTAGCTAGATAATAACCACCACCAGCACCTTCTCGACTTTTTATTAAATCAGCCTTCTGCAAAGAACGAGCCACCTGACTTAAATAAGGAGAAGAAACCTTCAGAACTTTGGCTAATGGAGACAGAGGTACAATCTGCCCTGAATAACGAGCAAGTTCTAACATGATTAATAGACCATAGTCTGTTTTCGCGGAAATTTTAAACATAAATAATATTTAACTATAAGTAAAATAATTATAGTTAATTTATAAAAAAAAGCAAGAGTTTAGCCTCTATCTAGAAAAATGTGTAAAATTTAACAAAAAAATCTAAAAAATATAAATAAATAACATAGACAGTCCTCTATATTTATCTGCCTAATTTTTATACTTTATCTTAGATAAAACATCAAGATCGCTATTAATTGCTGTCACCAATTCTTCAGGATTATCAAATTTCTTCACTTCCCTAATCTTCTTTAGAACTTTAACAAATACATCTTCGCCATAAATATCACTAGCAAAATCTTTAATCAAAACTTCTAAAGATACTTCCGCCTTAAATACATCCTTATAACCAAAATGCATTAAACCAAGATATTCTTGTCCGCGGACAGTAATGACAACCGCGTAAATACCGTGAGTAATATCAAGATCAACCTTATCTAAATTCGCAGTGGCAAAGCCCAAAGATTTACCTTTACCTTGTCCTTTGATAACTCGAGCGGAAAAATTAACTTTTTGCTGACGCTTTAATAGTGATATTTTGATAAAAGCAATTAATAATAAAACGAAGGCAATACTTTGAATAAGATTTAAGTAATTATGATTAAAGAAATAATCTAAAACAATTGCCGAAAAGGGCCAGAATAATTCTAAAATGGTAGCAGCGGAAGCACTAACCCGGCGCAAGCCAAAATAATAAATAAACATCGCCCCAGCACCACTGGTTAAAACAATTAAAACTAAAAACCACCACTGGCTTGAACTAATCATAGAAGTCTCAGCAATAACACCAGTCGGCAGTATAAGCAATAGCGCTAAAAGTGAAGTAAAGGCAAAGCGTAAAGCCGCCACCGCCCGATAATCAAGATGATTAGCAATTCTTTTGCCAAAAACCGTTGAAGATCCAAAAGCAAAGGCGGCAATGATAGCGAAACCAGCGGCATTATGAAGCCAATCTATGGCCTGCCAACTAAATCCATTCTGAGCAAAAGCTAAAAAATAACTAGCAACTATAGCCAGCAATGCCCAAAAATAAAACTGACGTGGTAATTTTTCTTTTAAAATTACCCGAGCCAAAAGTAGAGCAAAAATGGGTTGTAGTTTTTGCAGAATTACCACCGTAGCAAAACTAACTTCACCGGCAAAGGCGGCAAAAAAAGCCTTAGTAATAAAAATTGTCCCAATTAAACCGCCAAACAGACTAACCCATAATATTGCCATCCAACTCTTTCGACTCATTGCTTTAATTTTTGGCCAAAAAATAAAAAGAAAAGGACTAAGCACTGCTAAACCAAGAAAGTGCTCCCAAAAAACCAATAACTCCGGGGCTAAAATATAAAAGCGCGGTCGTAAAAATAGACCATCAATACTCCAAAGTAAGGCCGCCAACATAATCGCCAAAGCGCCAAGCAAAGTTCCTGAAGAAATTTTATTATTCCTAAACATATATATTTTCTA
>JAFGTW010000036.1 GCA_016938835.1 Patescibacteria group bacterium | reverse complement strand
TGTCGCTTCCGAGAGGTAAGGCTATATTTAACCTCGGTCAAAAATCGCGATTTTTGACAGCTCACTAGGCAAAGCCTAGTTTCGCTCCCAATAAATAAAGTTTTATTGGAGCGAACTCCAATAAAACTTTATTTATTGGGAGAGCTGCGAATAGAAAGTTGTTTGACCACCTTCTTTTTTATTTTAGAATATGTCGAAACAAAAAGAAATAAATAAGTGGAGTACGTTTTTTAAAAACAGGGGTTTATCAGATGAGATATCTGATAAATACATAGCTTATATAACTAAACTTCTAGAAAACAATACTCTTATAATATTTGATTTCAATCATTTATCTTTGTTGTTGGGACGCCAGCCCTTCTATTTAGCATCTGTAGTAAATTCCCCAGATAATCATTATAGAAATTTTAAAATAAAAAAACGTAGTGGTGGTTTTCGAGAAATAACAACTCCATTTCCAGCTTTATTAGAAATGCAATATTGGATTTTTAATAATATTTTAAAAAATATATCCGTCAATCCTTGTGCTCATGGTTTTGCTTTTAAAAAGTCTATTATTACAAATGCTAATATCCATGCTGGTCAAAACGAACTATTAAAACTTGACCTTAAAGATTTTTTCCCTTCAATTAATATAAATCGAATTATTTATGTTTTTAAGTCATTAGGTTATCCTAATGAAATAGCATTTTACTTAGCATCTATTTGTTCTTATAATGAAAGTTTACCACAAGGAGCACCAACTAGCCCCATTTTAAGTAATATTATTGCTAAACAATTAGATAAGAGACTAATTAATTTATCGAAAAAGTATAGTCTGAAATTTACGAGATATGCTGACGACTTAACTTTTTCTGGAAAAAATATACCAGCTAAACTTATTGAGTATATTAACGAAATTATCAAAGATGAAGGATTTGAAGTTAATGAAGCTAAGACTAGACTATATAAAAATAATAGAAAGCGTATTGTAACTGGTATTTCTGTTCTAGATAAGGAAATCAAAGTACCTAAAGATTATAAACGTGATTTAAGACAAGAATTACATTTTATTTTTAAATATAGTTTTGAATCACATGTTAAAAAGAAAAAAATAAGAAAATCAAATTACCTCGAGTCGCTTATAGGTAAGGTTAATTTTTGGCTTTCAGTTGAACCAAAGAACATGTTTGCTCAAGATGCGAAGAAAAAATTATTAGAAATATATAAAACCACTACCCACAATAAATAGGATCCTGCTCTTCCGGATCTGCCAACGTCAGTGGCTGGCTGGATCGGATTTGTATCCTAATGAGCTGAATAATATTTTATCTTCTCCTGCTCGCGCCCTTTCAGGGCTTTGGTAAACACGTAATGCTGTAATAACAGGGCGTTGCCCTGCCTTGGTGCTGTTGCACCCTTG
>JAFGTW010000035.1 GCA_016938835.1 Patescibacteria group bacterium | reverse complement strand
TATTCTAAACAAAAAACCCTCTAAAATTAGAGAGTTTTTTAATATAGAGTTTAGATAATGTAAATCTTTAGCGCTTACTCCACTGTGGAGCTTTACGGGCACCCCTTAATCCAGGTTTCTTTCTTTCCTTCTTACGTGGATCACGAGTTAAAAAGCCATTAACTTTCAAAGAATCTTTCAGCAATGGATCAAGTAGTAATAAGGCTCGAGCAATGCCATGACGACAAGCCTCGATCTGACCAGTAACGCCGCCTCCTTTAACAATAATGGAAAAATTTAAATCACGAACATGTCCAGTTGCCTTTAATGGCTGAGTGACGATAGCAATACCATCGCCAACGAAAAACTGAGAACCACGCTTACCATTAATCACAACAGCCCCCTTGCCGTCTTTATACATACGAACCTGAGCTACGGAAGTTTTACGGCGTCCAACAGTTTTAATATATTCACCGCTAAATTCTACCATTTCTGTAATTGGTAATTCCTTAGCGGCCTCATCAGCAGCTAATTTCATTTCATCTGTAACATCTAACTCTTCTTCTAAAACCGGCTCGTGCTTTTCTTTAGCATTAGCACTAGGTTTCTTAACCTTAACAGCCTTTGAAGCTGGAGATTTCTTTTCTTTAACTTTTTTTTCTTTAGTTTCCATAGAATAATGAAATTATCTAATAATTAAGCGCTTCATCTGCGCATCGCGTAATTTAGTTGGCGGCAACATCTGTTTAACCGCCCGACGCAATATTTCACCCGGATCCTTACTAAAAATTTCAGACATTCTCTTTGTCTTAAGACCACTTAAAAAACCGGAGTAATGAAAATATTTCTTTTGTAAAAGCTTTTTGCCACTAAAAGACATTTTCTCAATATTGCTAACTTCAACAATATCGCCGCCATCGATGTGAGGCAAAAATTCAGGTTTATTTTTACCACGTAAAATAATCGCGATCTGACTAGCTAAACGCCCGTAAGCTTGGTCAGTAGCATCTAATTTATGGATTTTTCTTTCTATTGTATTCATATTTCTTGCGATAAAAATTAAACGAGTTCAATTTGAACCATTTCCGCTCCGTCGCCAGGGCGAGGTCCTAATTTAGTAGTACGGGTATAACCACCATCTCGGCTCTTATAGCGATCACCTAACACTTCCATGGATTTCTTAACTGCATTTTTTTGTAAGAGCACCTTAATCAAACCACGACGAGCAGCTAAATCACCTATTTTAGCTGAGGTAATCATGCGCTCAACTAAAGGTCTCACTGCCTCTGCTTTTGCTCTAGTAGTTTTTACTTTTTCATAAATCAAAATACTGGAAGCCAAATTACGAAGCATTAATTCGCGGGGCCCTTTTTTTCGATCTAATATTTTATTCTTATTTCTGTGGCGCATATAATATTATTATAATGAAGCAATTATTTTTTACTTTTCTTTTTTGCCGGTTTTTCTTCGGCAACGACTTCTTCTACTTCTTCAATATTTAAATCAGTTGCTTCCTCTCCTTCTGAGGCCGGGGCAGGCTCATCTGTCTTAGGTAACAACGCATTAAATTGATTCACGAGAATTTCTGAAGCTTGATTAAAAGCTTCCATTGGACTTAAAGTTCCGTCTGTTTTCAAATCAATCAATAATTTATCCCAATTAGTCATCTTACCAACACGAGTATTTTCAACATCTAAACTTACTGCTAGCACTGGAGAAAAAATTGAATCGATTTCAATATAACCAAGTTCAGAATTTTCACGCTTTGAACCTTCATTCATGCGGTAACCGCGTCCGGGACGAGCCATAATTTCAATATCTAAACTTGCTTTTTCATCAGTTAATGTTGCTAATACTAATTCTGGATTCTTAATTTCTACGCGGCTATCTTTAGTGATATCAGCAGCTGTAACAACTTTCTTGCCCTTAACTTTTAATTCTAAATTAACTTCTTCATCACCATGAATTCTCAAATGTAACTGTTTAATATTTAAAATAATTTCCAAAACATCTTCTTGAACGCTAGGTAAAGTCATGAATTCATGACTAGCTCCTTTAACTTTAGCGCCAACAACAGCGGCACCAGGCAAGGAAGATAATAAAACACGACGTAAAGAGTTACCTAAAGTCATGCCATAACCAGGATATAAAGGCTCAACCACAATAACACCCTCATTGGCATTTTTGCCCTCGATGAATTCCACCTTCTTTGGTAATGCGATATTTTCCATAAAACATAGGCCATCAACACGCAGTTTTACGTTTAACCCAATTAAATTAGAGTGAAACGCCTCCTCAACATGTTGAGTGACAAATTATTTTGAATAATATTCAATGATCATTTGCACGTTCAAATTACTTGGTAAATCAGTATCAGCTGGTTCGTGCAAAACTTTAGCAGTCATCTCGCCTTTCTGTAAATTCAACCAAGCTGGTAATTCTGCTTTTTTAAGATTTTCAGCTACCTGTTTGAAATATGGGTTCTTTTTACTTGAGGCTCTAACGCTAATTTCCTGACCAGGCTTAACAATAAATGAAGGGATATCAGTCTTTGTGCCATTTATAGCAAAGTGTCCGTGATTAACTAATTGACGTGCTTGATTGCGGGACGTTGCCATACCTAAACGGAAAACAACATTATCTAAACGCATCTCTAATAAACGTAAGAAATTTTTACCAGCATCACCACTTTTATTTGAAGCTTTTTCAAAAGTTAAGCGGAATTGCTTTTCCATCATATTGTAATACTTCTTGGCCTTTTGTTTTTCCATTAACTGAGTACCATAATCACTAATTTTGCGACGACCACGAGTAGGACCATGAAATCCTGGTGGATAATTACGTTTTACCATGGCACATTTCGGTGTATTACAACGCTCACCCTTTAAAAAGAGTTTCTCACCGACACGTCGGCATTGTGCGCATTTACTGTCTAAATTTCTTCCCATATTATATTTATTTATCCTGTTTCTTAGCTCAGGATGACGAATTAATAATTATACTCTTCGTGGCTTCTTTGGACGACAACCATTATGAGGCACTGAAGTTGTGTCTTTAATTGAGGAAACTTCCAAACCATTAGCATTCAAGGCTCTAATAGCGGCTTCACGACCAGTACCAACACCAGAAACAAATACGCTTACCTCCTGTAATCCATATTCTTCTTTAGCTTTCTGAACAGCAATCTTGGTAATAATCTGAGAAGCATAAGGAGTTGCTTTTTTAGCCCCCTTGAAACCAGCCATACCAGCGCTAGCCCAAGAAATTACATCACCATTAGTATCGGCTAAAGTGACCATAGTATTATTGTAAGTAGCATTAATATAAGCATTGCCAACCTTAACCGTACGGGCAGTTCTTTTTTTGCGCTTCTTTACTAATTTCTTTTTAGCGCGAGCCTGCTTATTCTTTTCCAATTTTTGTTTAATTTCATCAGGAAGTTCATCATCAGCTGAAGAATCAAGCGAAAAAGCACGATCTTCATCGGCATCTTCTTTAACATTAGGCACTTTAGCAGCTTCAGTCTTAGTCTTAGCTACTGACTGTTCTTCTTTAACTTCGCTGACTTTTTCGTCGGTAGAAATAGCACTAACAGTAACATCTAATTCATCTTCTTTAATATTTAAATTCTTTTCCTCTGACATAGTAAGAATACTTAATAAATAAATCTTTAAAAACAACTAAATTAGGTCTTTAGGCCGGATTTAGCACGTCCGCTACCCATCGTTAAACGTTTATTACCACGAACAGTACGACTATTTGTCTTTGTGCGCTGACCACGTGCCGGAAGATTGCGACTATGACGTAAACCACGATAACAGCCAATTTCTTTCAAACGTTTTATGTTTCCTGAGATTTCGCGACGCAAATCACCTTCAACTACGTGCTTCTTTTCGATTCTTTCACGTAATCGGTTAGCCTCCTCTTCTTTTAAATCTTTGACCTTGGTCTCGGCTTTAATGTCTAGATCAGCCAAAATCTTCTTGGCCCGGCTATGACCGATACCAAAAATATAAGTAATTGAAATGTCGACTCTTTTGTCGTTGGGGATACTTACGCCCGCAATTCTAATAGCCATAGTTATATAAATACTTAGAAATCATTAAGATTGATTTCTAATGCTTAATTATCCTTGTCTTTGCTTATGCTTAGGATTTTTACAGATAACATAAACACGTCCCTTACGGCGGACGGTTTTGCAATCTTTACAAATTTTCTTGGCACTCGCTCGTACTTTCATATAATAGTAAAAAGTAAATAAAATGTTTAAAACCTATACAAGGTTTAAGGTGCTTACAATATTTTCTCAAAAGATGATTAGAGACGGAATGTAATCCTCCCTTTACTTAAATCGTAAGGGCTGATTTCTAAACGGACACGATCTCCAGGAAGAATACGAATACGATGCATGCGCATCTTGCCAGATAAATGAGCCAAAATTTCATGACCGGTATCAAGTTTTACCTTGAAGGTGGCTGCTGGCATCAGTTCTAACACTTCGCCCTGCATGTCCAAAAAGTCTTTGGCATTCAAAGTCTCCGCTGTTTCTTGATTTTTATTTCTTGATTTTGACATTAACACAAAAAATTTGATAAAGACCAAGCTTAGTCTTATCAAAATTTTTTAGAAATATTACTATTTAACTCAATGGAACTAGTATATAGACAAGTATAAAAATTGTCAATACTCTAAAATTGCTTTGATACGACGAACACCAGCCGATGAAGCTTCTTCTTTTATTAGCTTAAAATGACCTAAATCAGCTAAGCTTTCCACATGCGGTCCGCCACAAATTTCTCGAGAAAATATATCATCCCAATTTCTTTGCTCTTCACCATTGTCATGACCGACTGTATAAACCTTAACCATTTCACCATATTTAGAATCAAAGACACCGGTAGCTCCGCTCTCTTTAGCGTCAGTGAGAGAAATTTCTTCAAAAGAGACTTTAAGTTTCTTACTAATTGCCTCATTAACTAAAGCTTCTACTTCACTTTTCTGTTCAGATGTCATTTTTTCAGGATGGGAAAAATCAAAACGTAAACGTTCGGCTGTAATATTACTTCCCTTCTGAACAACATGATCACCTAATACTTGACGCAAAGCAGCTAAAAGCAAATGAGCAGCTGTATGTAAACGAGTGGTTTCCACGCTATGATCCGCTAATCCTCCTTTAAACTTACCAGCGGAAGCTGTACGCGATAATTCTTGATGTTTTGCTAGTTCTTGCTCAAAGCCCTGACGATCAATTCGCCAACCTTTTTCTAAAGCTAATTCTTCACTGAGCTCCCAAGGAAAACCATAACTTTGAAAAAGATTAAATACATCTTGACCTTTAACCAAATTATTTTCTACTACAATCTTATCAAACTCTTTTAAACCGTTTTCCAAGGTACGTTGAAATTTTTCCGCTTCCTGTATAACCGCCTGCATTATAGCATCCCGATTCTCTGCTAATTCAGGATAAGCCTCAGCATAAATATCTATAATCACAAACACAATATCATTTAACCAATTTAAATCAGTTTTAGTATTAATATCTAAACGTCCAGCTTGGACAATGGCACGACGCAATAAACGACGCACAACATAACCTTGCCCGATGTTAGAAGGAGTAACACCCCGAGGATCACCAATAATAAACACTGAAGCTTTTAGATGGTCTGCCACAATACGCATTGAACGGGTAGTGCCACCATCACTCAAATATTTTTTAGCGGACAAGTGTTCAATCTTTTGAATAATCGGCCAAAATAAATCAGTTTGATAATTATCACAATGATTTAAAATGGCCGTCACTCTTTCCAAGCCTAAACCAGTATCAACATTTTTTTGTTGCAACAAATTAAATTTACCTTCAGTATTTTTAAAGTATTGCATAAAAACATTATTCCAAATCTCTACCCATAAGTCATGATCATCATTAAAACTAGCAGGTACTTCATCTTCTTTTCCTGACCAATAAAAAATTTCCGTATCTGGGCCACAAGGACCACTCTGGCCAGCTGGTCCCCACCAATTATTTTTTTTAGGCAACTTAGCTATTCTTTCGGCTGGCACGCCCGCCTCCAACCAAAGATTATATGACTCCTCATCAAACGGAGCATCGCCATCCCCTGCAAAAACAGATACAGCTAATAAAGCTGGATTTAAATTTAAACCTTCAGCTGAAGTTAGAAACTCCCAACTCCAAGCAATAGACTCTTTTTTAAAGTAATCGCCTAAAGACCAATTGCCCATCATCTCAAAAAAGGTGTGATGAGTGGCATCGCCTACTTCATCAATATCATCAGTCCGAACACATTTTTGGGCATCAACTAAACGCTGGCCGGAAGGATGATTTTCTCCCATTAAATAAGGTACGAGCGGATGCATGCCTGCCGTTGTAAATAAAACAGTCGGATCATTTTCCGGCAATAAGGAGGCGCTGGAAATAATCTTATGCCCCCGATCAGCAAAAAACTTTAAATATTTTTGTCGTAATTCACTAGCTGTCATATATAAAATAAATTTAATTAATTGTTACTTAATAATATTAACTTCTGGCTCAATTTTAATAGCAAATTTTTGCTCTACTGCTTTTTGCACGCGCTGCACATGCGTCAATATCTGTTTAGCGCTAGCACCGCCATAATTTACTAAAATCAAAGCTTGCTTTTCATACATAGCAACCGAACCAAAACGCTTGCCCTTTAGACCCACTTGTTCAATGAGCCAGCCGGCTGGTATTTTTATCTTTCCTGCTTTAGCTGAGGGAAAAAATTTAATTTCTGGAAAACGTCCTTGTATTTTTTTAAAAGCAGATAAAGATACTTCTGGATTCTTAAAAAATGATCCGGCATTAGCTAATTCAGCTGGATTAGGCAATTTACTATCTCTAATTTGCCTAATTATTTCTGCTAACTGCCTAATCTTTGGTTTTTTAATTCCCTGTTCCTTTAATTTTAATTTAATATCGCCATAATCCAATTTTAATTTTGCTTGCTTACTTAATTTAACGGTGATACTTAAAATAAAATACCGTCCTTTATATTTATGTTTAAAAACACTATCACGATAAGCAAATTTACACTCCTCTTTATTAAATATTTTTACCTTACCGGTCTGTAAATCAAAAGCACGCAAACTGACAAACACATCCTTCAGCTCCACACCATAAGCGCCGATATTCTGTACTGGAGCTGCCCCCACTGTCCCTGGCACATAGTACAAATTTTCCATACCTCCCCAATTACGCTCAATAGCAAAATTAACTAAAGTACTCCAAGCTTCGCCTGATCGTGCTTCCAGCCAAGCGGAAGCGGCAGTCTCTTTAATTACACTTACACCTTTAATCTCATTCTTTAAAACTAAGGCTTTAATATTATGAGAAAATAAAACATTGGAGCCACCACCCAACACAAAAACAGACAAGCCTTTATCTTTAGCCCAAATATAGGCCTCAGCTAAATCTGTCTCACTTTTAATAATAGCGAAGTAAGCCGCTTTAACGGAAATTTTAAGAGTATTGTATCTACTTAAATCAACTTGTTTTTTAATCTTTAACATAGTTTTATTATAACGCAAATATACTAATAAAGTCTAATGAAAGTAAAGCCTTATGCTACTTCACCTATGGCTTGTAATCGCAATAGTTTAGCATAAAGGCCGCCACTCACTTGGGCCAAGGATTCATGATTACCAATTTCCACTACTTGCCCGTTCTCGAGCACGATAATTTCATCTGCTTTTTTAATCGTACTCAAGCGATGAGCAATAATAATAACGGTGCGGTCTTTAGATAAACGCTCTAAAGCAGATTGAATTAACAGTTCGCTCTGACTATCTAAATTAGAAGTCGCTTCATCAAATATCAATATTTTAGGATCAGCTAAAATAGCGCGAGCAATGCCTAAGCGTTGCCGCTGCCCGCCTGATAACTTCAAACCACGTTCACCCACTAAAGTCTGATAACCTTTATCTAGTTTAATAATAAACTCTTCCGCGTTAGCAATGCGAGCCGCCTCTTCAATTTCTTGATCACTGGCCCGAGGATTGGCATAAGCAATATTATCACGCACGCTTAAATCAAAAATTTCCACTTCCTGTGGCACAATCGCTAAAAAACGACGATAAGCGGCAATGTCTAATTGGCTAATATTATGACCATCGACTAAAACCTGCCCCGAGCTCGGATCATAATGACGATAAATTAAACGAGCGACTGTCGTCTTCCCACCACCAGAGGGGCCAACCAAAGCCAAGGTTTTGCCTGCTTTAATTTTAAAACTCACATCACGCAAAGCAATAGCCTCAGTATTTTTATATTTAAAAGAAGCGTGGCGAAATTCTATTTCACCTTTCATTGCCTTTAAGACCTTAGCATTTTTAATATTTTGTACTTCACTTTCAGCATTAAATAATAATAAAAGACGACTAACTCCCTCACGTCCCTCTTCCATGCGATCATAAAAACGAGAAAGGCGGAAAATGGAGGCATAAGCCTTTTCACTAAGTGTGAAAGCAAAAACTAAAGTACCAACACTCATTTGTCCTTGATAGACTAAATAAACACCAAGTAATAAAACACTCGCTCGGCCTACATCAACAATGAGATTTCTGCCCAAACTAATCTTCATCATCCAGCCCCATTGTTTATTTTCATTATCACGCACACTAGCTTTAATTTCGTCAAAATCTGACAACTCCCGTCCTTCTTGTACAAAGGATTGCACAGCATTTATATTTAAAATAGACTGTGTCATTTTACCGGAAGCAACTTCATATGATTTATACATTTCTTTACGCACCGGATACATCTTTTGGTTAGACCAATAAGTAATCAACAAAAATAGCGGTGTAAAAAACATAAAGGACAAAGCAATACGCCAATCCGCCCAAAATAAAGCCGGTACCGCAAAAAATAACTGGATTAAAGTTGGTGCGACTTCCCAGCCGATATTATTTATTAGTTGGGAAATACGATCAATCCCGCGTTCAATTTTAATCACCTTAGAGCCAGTATTTTCATTCTCATGATAAGATAAACTTAAATCCAATAACTTAGCTTGTGCTTTTAAACCGAGGTGATACTCAATTTTTACCAATAAACTTAGGATTCCCCGATCATTAAAATATTGCACAAGGGAGCGCAGTTGATCGGAGCCGAGATAAAATAAAATTAACCACAACAAAAAATGAAAATCAATTGCTTGAAAATTATAAAGATTATCAATGACTAACTTCAAAATATAGGGCTTAGCTAAATCAAAAATACCAATAACTAAAGCTAATATTAAAATACGAGCCATCAAGCGACGAAAAGGCTGTAATAAATGCCATAATTCCCGCCAAAATTGAGACCAAGATAAACTGGCTGATTGTTTTTTATTATTTTTGCTTATATTAGACATAAATAATCCTAATAACTAAAATATTACTAAATAACTAATAATCAATAATAACGTGTTTATCACATTTTGTCTATGTTTTAGCAAAAATCTCTCATCAGCCCCTAAACACTCAACTAATTAGTCCATCTTATTGACAAAGAGTAAAAAAAAGTAATATAATATAACTAGATAAAAATAAAATTGTCCTTTAAAAAGAATATAAACCAAAAAAGATATAATCATGAAAAAGATGAAGTTGTTCTTCATGTTCATTGTAGCAATGATCATGTTGCTGGGTTGCGATAGCTGCAAGCCCGAAAGAATCGTTATTCTGCCCACTCTTGGTCAGACCAATATTAATTCCGTCACTAAAAATGGTGCCGTTATTAAC
>JAFGTW010000034.1 GCA_016938835.1 Patescibacteria group bacterium | reverse complement strand
GGATGCTTTTCACCTTTCCCTCACGGTACTGGTTCACTATCGATCATAAGAAATATTTAGCCTTGGGTCATAGTCGACCCGGATTCATACGGGATTTCACGAGTCCCGCACTACTTAAGAACAAGCGCGACAGAGAAATATTTCTTTTCACTTACGGGGCTATCACCCTCTCTGGCTGAGCTTTCCAGCTCGCTTCTGTTAAGAATTATTTTTTATGACTCTGCTCTACTGAACTAGATAGTAGAAACGCTGTCTTGCAACCCCTGCGGAACATATGGTTCCAGCACCTTCAGGCTTCTCACCAGTAAACTGGATCAAAACTGCAGTTCGGCAGGTTTAGGCTCCTCCCCTTTCGCTCGCCACTACTTGGGGAATAACTGTTTTGTTCTCTTTTCCTCCGGCTACTAAGATGTTTCAGTTCGCCGGGTCTTCCAGCACATCCAAACGGTTGTGCTTACCACGTTATCTACGCGGTGGGTTTCCCCATTCGGACATCTGCGGGTCAAAGGTTGCTTGCCACCTCACCGCAGCTTATCGCAGGCTGCTACGTCCTTCATCGTTTTCTTATGTCTAGGCATCCGCCATATACTCTTTACGAGATTTTCCCACACTTTTGCTTTCAAAAGTGGACGCGTTCCTTCGCGAACGCGATTTGTTTTGTCTACCGCCCGGAAATTGCAAAATAAACCGACGGTAAACAGTTCGCTTTTTCCTGAAAAAAGCGACAAAAAAATATTTAACTATTAAAGTTCTATTAAATACTATTTTGTTTCCAGCAGTAAACTGATGGAGACAAAAAGATATTTAATTTGTAAATGAGACTTTTATTTTTTGGGGTTCAAAAAACCGCGACTATCGCGGTTCAAAAATAAATGCAAAAAAAGCAAATTATTTCACAACCGCTTAAATTTAAGACTAAAATAAATACTCATAGGCTATTTATAAAAACTGTTATTAATTATAGAGGTTTTAAAAATATTGTCAAGCCCCTAAAAAGAAGGATATTTTCTATACTTTTAAGGCCCAAAATTAAGTATTCTTTTAAAATTACAAAACAACAAAAAAAGGTATATCTATGCATCTAAAAATTTACTTTCTTCCATGTAATTAAGTGCTACTTCTCGTTCAATTTCACCAGCTTTATACAAATCCTTTAAATGATGATCCATGGTAATCATGCCAATCTTCATATTTGTTTCTATAACTGTCTTTATCTGGGCAATTTTATTTTCTCTAATTAAATTAGCAATAGCACTGTTACAAATCATAATTTCTCTAGCTGCCACTCGACCACCACTACGACGAGGAAGAAGACGTTGAGATACAACTGCTGCTAAAGTCATTGACAGCTGTGAACGAATCTGATTTTGTTGATGAGCAGGAAAAATATCAATAATACGATCAATTGTCTGAGCAGCATTATAAGTGTGCAATGTCGCTAAAACTAAATGACCAGTTTCTGCTAAAGTAACTGCGGTTGAAATAGTTTCTAAATCACGCATTTCACCAACCATAATTACATCCGGGTCTTGTCTAAGAGCATGATTTAAACCGGCAGAAAAAGAAGTTATATCACTGCCAAGTTCTCTCTGTGATATAACACTTTTATTAGAAGTAAACACATATTCAATTGGATCCTCAAGGGTAATAATATGACAATTATGTTCTGTATTCAAATGATTAATCATAGCTGCTAAAGTAGTAGATTTACCGCAACCAGTTGGCCCAGTAACTAATATTAATCCTTGTGGTAAATTTAATAGATTACGCACAGACACTGGCATACCCAAATCCTTTAGACTTGGTTTGCTATCACTAATAACTCTAGCCACTATTTTTAGATGTCCACGATCATAAGAAAAATTCATGCGAAAACGATACAAATCAACCGTTTTAGCTACATCCAAGTCACGATTAGCTTCAAGTGTATTTAATTCTTTCTCAGTTAATAATTCCTTGGCTGCAGCTACTAAGTCTTCATCTGTTAAAGGAGCCAAGGTTTCAGCTTCTGTGCCATCAGTCAGAAAATATAATTCACCATCACGACGAACTTTTGGCGCTAAAGCAAAAACTAAATGCAAATCAGATGCTTTTTGTATTGCTGTTGCGCTTAGTAGCTCTTTGATATTCATAATAATTCTATTTATTTATAAAAATTTTACCAATTAAGTAATTTCAGTCCTTTGGCAGCCGCATCTACTTGCGCCTCTTGTTTTGAGAGCCCTTGGCCGGTAGAAATTAGTTTATCCTCAAGATACAAGCCCACATTAAAAGTTTTGGCATGATCAGGGCCTTCTTCGGAAATAATATTATAATGAGGGGTGATTCCGCGTTTATCCTGTGCTTGTTCTTGAAATCTTGATTTAGGATCAAGATATGCCTGCGTCTTTAAAATCTCTGGCAACTTCACCACAATCCGAGTAAGAATTAGTTCTTTAGCTTTTTGCATGCCTTGATCAAGATAAACAGCACCAATTAAAGCCTCAACCGCATTAGCTAAAATATACTGTCGTGATTTTTTATTTTTATCTTTCGCTTCGCCTTTTGATAAATAAAGATAGTTTTCTAAATTAAGTTCTGTAGCAATAACATAAAGCATCTTAGAATTTACTAAAGAAGCTCGCCAATTCGTTAAATCTCCTTCCGGTGTTTCTGGATAATTTAAATATAAATACTCCGTTACAGCAATTTCTAAAACAGCATCACCTAAAAATTCCAAGCGCTCATTATGTCCACTAACAAACTCTTGGTGCTCATTCAAATAAGAGCGGTGTACCATTGCCTGACGTAAAATACTAATATTGTTAAATTTAAAACCAAGAGTTTTCTCTAATTTGCTTAATTCCGGCATATTTTTAAGTTCCGAAACGATATCGTGACATCTATTTTAAGTCGCCACCATGCCGTTGCGCAACGATTAAATAAAGCCCGCGTAAACGCGGGCAGGTATAATAAAATTTGATTATTTAAGCTCAGTCAATGCTTCTTTCTCAGAAAGATTATTTGTATCATCAATTTTTAGTTCTGATGGTATATCTTCTTTTTCTTTATCCCAATGATTATCTCTCTTCTTCTTTTCTGCGTCTGGCCATTCATTATAAATAGCCCCAAGAACACCATTAATAAATTTACCTGAAGCATCGCCGCCAAAACTTTTAGCCACTTCAATTGCCTCATTAATAGCAACTCTTGGCGGAACCTCTGTATAAACCAATTCAAAAATACCAAGACGTAAAATATTTCTATCTATTGTAGTAATTTGATCAAGTGGCCACTCCGTTGCATAACGCACAATGGATTTATCAATCTCTTCTAAATGATCAGCCACTCCTTTCACTAAATTATTAACAAAACCACCATCATCAAAATTCGGGGCAAAATTCTCAAAATTATCATGAATAATTGACTCGGTGCTTTTATTATTTTTACCGGTAAAATCCCAAGCAAACAATGTCTGTAAAGCAATTGTCCTCGCTAAATGACGATTGGACATAGTTATTATTATTTAGCCTTAGCGGTGGTAGTCTTAACTTTTAAAATCTGACGACCACGATAAGTGCCACAAAAAGCACAAGCAGTATGAGGTTTAACCGCCTTACCACATTGTGGACATTTATTTAAGGTTGTTTCTTTTAATGCTAAATGCGCTCTGTTAGTTCGAACCGCACTTCTAGATTTCCTTTTTTTAGGATTAGCCATATTATTGGATTAAGTATGTAAATAGAATTTTATAATAAAAGACTCTAATTTATTTATATATATCTATTTTCAGTATAGCCAAAAAATAATATTAGTCAAACTTTATCTAATTTAAGCCAGCTCAACCTTAGTTTCTTCAGAAGCCAACAAAGCTTCAAATTCCTCTTTCTCTAAAGTTTCTTTAACTAATAACGTCTCAGCTATTCTTTCAAGTTTTTTACGATTTTCATCTAATATTTTCTTAGCTGTTGCTCCTGCTTGAGCAATAAATGAAGCAATCTCCTCATCTATTTGTTCGGCTACTTTTTCACTATAATCCCGCTGTTCATGAATTTCTCTGCCTAAAAATATCAATTCCTCTTTTTGGCCAAAAGTTCTAGGACCAAGAATGTCACTCATACCATAATCAGTAATAAGACTACGCGCCACTAAAGTTGCTCGTCTTAAATCAGAGGTGGCTCCAGTAGTAACTTCACCAAATATTTCCTTTTCCACTAAATGACCAGCCAAAAGAACAGCAATTTCATCCAAAAAATCAGATTTTGCATGAAAATACTTATCCTCAATCGGTACTTTCAAAGTATAGCCACCAGCAGAACCACGAGCTATAATTGAAACCTTTTGGACAGGATCACTATTAGGTAAAAAATGTGCCACTAAGGCATGACCAGCCTCATGATAAGCAGTAATTTTTTTCTCTTTATCACTGATAACTCTGCTTTTACGTTCTGGACCAATCATTACTTTTTCAATAGCTGAAAATAATTCCTTCATGCCAATGCTCTGCTTGTTTTCACGAGCAGTTAAAATAGCAGCCTCATTTAATAAATTAGCTAAATCAGCCCCAGAAAAGCCCGGAGTTCTTTCTGCAATTCTTTTTAAGTCAACTTCTTTATCTAATGGCTTTTTCTTAACATGTACTTTTAATATCGCCTCCCGATCTTTCAAGTCTGGGCGATCAATAACTACTTGACGATCAAAACGTCCTGGTCTAAGTAGAGCTGGGTCAAGAACATCTGGTCGATTAGTAGCGGCAATAACAATTACATTCTGAGTAATTTCAAAACCATCCATCTCTACCAAAATTTGATTAAGTGTTTGTTCTCGTTCATCATGAGAGCCGCCCATACCTGATCCACGACGACGACCGACAGCGTCAATTTCATCAATAAATACAATACAAGGGGACTGTTTCTTTGCTTTTTGGAAAAGAGAACGAACACGAGAAGCGCCTACGCCCACAAACATTTCTACAAATTCAGAACCAGACATATGAAAGAAGGGGACTTTAGCCTCGCCAGCAACAGCTCTTGCTAATAAAGTCTTTCCTGTCCCTGGACCACCTAACAATAAGACCCCTCTAGGAATACGTGCACCTAAATCCTGGAACTTTTTAGGATAACGTAAAAATTCTACAACTTCACTTAATTCCTCCTTAGCCTCTTTAGCGCCAGCAACATCTTTAAAAGTTATGCGCTCCCTATTATCCAAATTAAAATCTTTAGCACTAGACTGACCGAAACTCATCGCTCGAGAATTCATGCCCTGAGCACCGCGCATCATAAAAAATAAAAATAAACCAACCAAGATTAAAGGTAAAGCAAAAGGCAAAATCATTCCCAGCCAGTAGTCCCAACCAGACGGCTCTTTAACGGTCACGGCGACTGATTGCAGTTTAACTGGATCAACCGCAAAATTACTTAATAAAGTTGATAAACTTTCACCATTTTCTTTTTGTACTAACTGTTTAGAGCCATCATTTAGCTCAATTTTTATTTCATTGCCACTTACTACTAACGACTGAACCTGACTATCATTTAATTCTTGTACCATCTTTTCAATACCTACATTGGCGACATCATTATTCTGAGAAAAAGTGCTAAAAATAGCAGCAATAGTAATAAATATTAAAAAGAAGAGTAAGAAATTTCGTATTAATTTTTTCATATTTTTTCTAAAATAGGCACATTTTTATCTAATTATTGTAGTTTTTATTATATAAGATATGATTGATTTTGGCAATTAGAAAAAAATACTCCCCCAATAATGAGGAGTATTTTAAAAATATTTCTTCTAACCGCTCAAAGTGATTAATCTTCCTTCTTTTTATCATCATCCTCTTTCTTTTCTTTTTTATCCTTAGCCTTTATAGTCTCTTCCGCCGCCTTACTAATAGCATCTTTATCTTCCTCATCTTTTTTGGCCTTAACTGATTTCTTTTTAGCGGCATCCTTTTCAGTTTTAGTTTCATTAGCTAATTTTAAACCTAGACGATGTTCTGATGGAGAAATACTAACAATTTCAAAATCACGAACTTCCCCAGCTTTAAATAATTCACCTAATTTTTCCTTACCAGCCAAATTTAATTGACTAATATGAGCTAAACCGTGAATTTCTTCATCTAATTTAACAAATAAACCAAAAGGATTTAATTTTACAATCGTTCCAGAAACAGTTTGACCAATGCTATATTTAGCACTTGCTTCCTGCCAAGGATCTTTTTGTAATTTCTTAGAACTTAAGAAAATCTTACTACCATCAATACTCACAATTTCAGCTTTAATATGATCACCAACCTTAAATAATTCATTTGGGGAATCAATGCGCTGCCAAGCAATTTCTGAAATATGAATTAAGCCTTCCATACCATCATCAAAGTTTAAGAATACGCCAAAGTTAGTAATAGCGGTAATTCTGCCATCAACCACCATACCAACATTATAACGATCAAGAGCAGGTTTCTGTTTTTTATTCCAAACATCCTTTTCACTGAAAATAATTTTATTTTCATCTTCATTTAAAGTGATAACTGAAACTTCAAAATCATGACCAACAAAAGATTTTAATTTTTCTAAAATTTTACTCTTATCTCCACCACTAATGCGAGGATAATTTTCTGGGGCTAGTTGAGAAACAGGTAAAAATCCATTAATCTGACAATAACGAGCTAATAAACCGCCTTTGTTAGCATCAATAATTCTAATCTTAACAGTTTCTTTTTCTTTAAAAGCCTCACGTAAAGCATCCCAAGCTTTTTCTTGTCCAACTTGACGGAAAGATAATTCAATATGTCCACCTTCATTTTCTGTCTCTAAAACAGCTGCCTCAACCTGATCGCCAGACTTTAAATGAGCATATTCATCAACTTCTGCATATAATTCTGGTCCACGGACAACGCCCATTAAAACACCATTAATATCTAAAACGACTTCAGATTTTGAAGCAGTTACAACCGTGCCTTTTATAATATCTCCGACTTGAGGAACGTGAATATCGTCCTTTTCTAATAAAGCGGCAAAATCGCTTAATTGTGTTGATTCTTCTGACATAAATTTAGCTTACATTAAATAAATAATATTTATTTAAGGTAATAAAAAATATTCCTTAACCCCTCCTTGCGGAAGAGCCTTCGGGCCACCTCAAGCAAAATATCTATATAATTGCTATAAAATCCCAAAGACTAATAAAAGGTGATTATTTTATTGTTAATACAAGAATATGCTACAATACATAAAAAGTCAAGGCTTTATGCCCTGACTTTTTATATAAATATTTTAATTTAAACAACCTATCAACTTCTACTTTATGATAGTTGTTTTTCAAGATTGCTAATTTCTTTTTTATAATGCATATTAGTTTTAGTAAATACCTCTTTAATCGCGCCACTAAACTCAACATCCTTATTTTCAGATAAAAACTTTTTTATAGCTTTTTTAGCTGCATCTTCAGGGCCAGGACTACTAAATCTACCAATCTCACCGTTAATTAAGTATGCTTTAATTGCATTAGCCTCAAAATCACCAAGCTCAGGATTTTTCCAAAACTTAAGACCAGTGCTATTCTTCTTTTTAGCCCTGCTCATTAATTCAAAAGCCTTGCTAATACCAGGAAATTCTTTCTCTAATTTATCTGTAGAACTAATTCCCTCAGAAAGTGAAGCTAATGAACCAAAGCCAGTATCCCTTGAACTGATTTGTGTAAGAGACTTGTAAACATTAGTAGCTAATTTCATTTTTCTAACACGTTCATTCTCTAATCTCTCTATTTCAGCTTTTATTTCTTCTGGCGATCTAAACTCTTTAATTTCTTCAGAAATTGAAGCAATTTGGCTAGGGACACTCTCCTCTTCCGCTATCGCACTATCCAAAGCTTCTTTCTCTTGAGGGGTTGAATCAACAAATTCATTTTCCAACTCATTTAAACCCTCTTCCTCATTGGATGGAGCGTCTTGTTTTTCTATTAAACTTTTCTCATAACTCATAAATTTAAAGTTAACTTAATAAAGCACAGACTTATTATACCACATATTAACAAAAAATGCAATAGCAACAAGAAATTAAGGTCTGAACCCCTATTTTTTATAAATAATCATTTTAGCATTAAACTTTAATTACTACCGGCAATACCATTGGCCTTCTTTTTGTTTGTGTAAATAAAAACTGACCAACATCGTTTCTAATTTTATTTTTAATAAAATCATCATCTGCTGGCGTCATTGGATTTTTATCTTTTACAATATTTTTAACACGCATACGAGTTTTTTCAATTAAATCACGATTTTCTTTCATATAAATAAATCCGCGAGAAATAATATCAGGATTACCAATAATATTTCCAGTCTTAGCATCAATAGTAGCAATAATTACAATCATACCATCTCCAGCCATCATTAAGCGATCACGTAAAACTACTTCGGAAACATCCCCGACACCTAAGCCGTCAACCATTACATAGTCAGATGGTACTTTTTCTTTAGTTAATGAGCCAACACTTTTACCTGTATTATTTTTTTGAAATAACACTGCCTGGCCATTATCAGCCACAAAAATATTTTCCTTTTTAATGCCAACTTGCTCAGCTAATTCAGCATGAGCTCTTAACATATAATGATTAGCTTCGATAGGCATAAAATATTCTGGTTTAATCAAGCGCATCATTAATTTTAAGTCTTCTGCTTTAGCGTGTCCACCGGCATGAATATCTAACATTCGATAATGAATAATGTTAGCACCTTGTCTAACAACCATATCCATTAAATTCTGAATAGATCTTTCATTGCCAGGAATAACTGAAGATGAAAACAACACAGTATCGCCCGGTTTAATATGAACACTGCGATGTTCTCCATTTACAACTCTACTTAAAAAAGCATTAGACTCACCTTGAGCGCCAGTACCAATAATCAATACCTTATTATCAGGAATGCGATGCAATTCTTTATCATCAATAATGATCTTAGGATCAAATTTTAAATAACCAATCTGATGAGCAATTTCAACATTAGAATTCATACTACGGCCCTGAAGACTAACTCTTCTACCAAAATGCTTAGCCAGTTCTAATATTTTTTGGACACGACTAATTTGAGAAGCAAAGGTGCCAATAATAATACGTCCTTCAATCTTCTCAAAAATTCTACTCATTTCTTCACCAATAGCTGATTCAGAAACCTGATATCCAGGGTGTGTAGCATCAGTAGAATCAGACATTAAAAGCATGATTCCATTATTTCCGATTTGAGCTAAACGCTGCAAATCAGCTGGTTTATCATTTACTGGAGTAAAATCAATCTTAAAATCACCTGTATGCATAATTTTACCTAAAGGGGTGCCGGCAATAACTGCAAAACAATCTGGGATAGAATGATTAACACGGGTAAACTCTAAATTAAAAGATGCTCCTAATTTAAGTTTTAAATCTTCATTGATTAATTTTATTTTTAATTGTGGAGCATTTTTATGTTCTTGATGTCGTTTTTGGACCAAACCTGCTGTTAAAGCACCCATAAACATCGGAGGATTTCCAATCTCTCCCATAATATGAGGAATACCGCCTATATGATCATAGTGACCGTGAGTAATAACAACCCCCTTAATCCAATCTGTCTTGTCTCTTAGATAAGAAATATTAGGAATTATATAATCAATGCCAGGCATATCTTCTTCCGGAAACTGTAACCCCATATCAATAATAATAATTTCCTTGTTACATTCAATTAAAGTCATATTACGACCAACTTCTTCAAGTCCGCCCAAAACAATAACCTTAACATAGTCACCATTACTATTTTGTTTTTGCAACACTGTAGTTGGTTTAACAAAATTCTGACGCATCGGCATTTTAGTATTTTTATTTATTTTTTGTTTCGAACCATTTTCTTTACTGGCGTTAACGCCAGGCTTATAACGAGTAATCATGTGCTTTAAAACACAAAGAGAAGGCCGATGCCAAAAACATGCGGTGATTTCAATTTATGTCTATAATTATAATGAGAATTTATTAAATTTAGACCTTACCAGTCTAAATACTTGCTTGTTTTTAAATACCAATCATTAATACCAGCAAATCTATCATTAGGATTGTTAATGGTTGTCCCATCAAAACCACGAACTCGCCTTGTTTGCACGTATGTATAACTGGGAGAATACAAAAAGATTACAGGCATCTCAGCACTGATAATCTCTTGAAATTTTTTATATTTTTCTAAACGTAGATCAAAATTATTAGCAGCTTGCCTGGCTTCTGATAATAGTGCATCCACCTCACTACTATTATAACCTGAAAGATTTAACCCCTGTCCGCCAATCTTTGACGAATGCCAAAAAGAAATTACATCTGGATCTAAACCTACAATCTGACCGTATAAAAAAGCTTCAAAATTATGATTAACAATCAGTTCATTATTTAAAGAAGAATTATCAACTTTAATAATGTTAACGCGTATACCAAGTTCTTCCCAGTCTTTTTTAATACTTTCAGCTACATCAAGGCGACTATTTTCTGGTATTGACAGTCTAATTACAAGTGGCTGATAAACTTTATCGACTTGAAATACTCGCCATAAGCCCTTAACCTCCACACTAGTTGAACTAGCATATTTCACTACAGCCGCTTCTTCTGGACTAAACTCTTCATTGGCTAAAGTTTGGTCCGTGATATTCACTAACTTATAATCCGCCTCCGTTAACATCTGTTCGGATTTAGTTCTATCAAAATTATGTTGTAATTCACTTGGATTATAAGCAAAATCAGTTGCTAAAATTGGCCCATAAGCCCTATTAACTTCTTCATTTAATACATCCTTAATTAAAAAGTCGTAATCAATTGCGTAAGCCAGGGCCTGTCTAAGTTTAACGTCAGCTAAAGCCTTATTATTACTAGCATTAAAAAATATCGCATTAATCTGGGGTAAGCGTAAATTATGAATAGACAAAGAATGTTTAGCTAATAAATCATTTTTTAAATCATCAGGCACATAACTTGCACCTTCAATATCGTTAGAATTTAAAGCCCTTAATAATTCACTGTAATTAGGGAAGAATTTAAAAATAATCTCTTTAATATAAGGATTAGAGCTATAGTAATCTGGGTTAGCTGTTAATCGATATTCTTTTAATTCGCCTCCCTTATTTTTAATCAGAGATTCAAACATATAAGGGCCAGTACCGATTGGTTTTAAATTCAATTCTGATAATGCTGCTGCCTCTGGAATAATCGATTCCCAGGCATTCTTAGGCATGATGCCAAAAGTTAATAAACTAAAAAAGTCGGCATAAGCCTCATTCAAACTTAACTGAATTGTTAGATCATCAATCTTGTTAATTGTAACTCCTTCAAGCGCAAATCTTAGAGGAGATCGAAATTCTGGCGCCTTAATTAAATTAAAAGTAAACACAACATCATCAGCACTTAAAGCGCCTCCGTTATGCCATTTAATTTGATCTTTTAAGGTAATAATATAATCTTTATTATCATTTTCAATGCGCCAAGAAGCAGCCAAGTCTGGCAACAAGCGCCCATCCTTATCATAATTAAACAAACTTGAATAAATCAAACGAGCTAAATCAGCATCAACATCACGGCTACTAGCATAGAGAGGGTTAATGGTCTGCGGATAACCAACCACACCTTCAATATAAACTCCTCCCACCTTAGGCACTTGAATCAAGTGCTTTTGATAAAAACCATAACCAAGATAAAAAATGCTTATTAATAAAGTAAGAATAGCAATTTTTAAAAATACTTTTTCCCTTGGATTTAAAAATCTGGCTATATGTCGCAACTGATTTTTACGAGGTATCTTGCTGTGAGCTAAAGAATAAACTAGATTTTTATCAGCTTTTAATTGAGAGGACAGGGTTCTATTAGCAGACATTAAACTATTTTTTTTTAACCAAACAAAAAATGGAGAAAATGTCTTTTTTTTCTCTTTAAAAAATAATTTAATTTTTTGAAGCGATAAATCCACAAGTTAAAAACGAAACGAGAGGAATAGGTTTACATTAATAAGCCTGCTAATGATAAACCAAAGAAGAGCACCGCCAAAACAATAGTGGCAGTGAATAATTTCTTTTCCAGACCGCGCTTCGTTAAATAAACACCACCGGTACCGCCAAAAGCACTACCGAGACCAGCGCCACGATTCTGAAGCAAGATCACTATAATAAGAAGAATGGAGATTACTATTTGAATGATTTGTAACCAAGACATATATTATTTCTTAAGCCCTCCAACTATTTCCGCTAATACTTTTTTATTATTAACAGCTAAATCAGCTAAAATTTTACGATCAATTGCAATATTTGCAGTTTTCAAAGCACCCATAAAGCGGGAGTAAGACCAGCCATATTCACGAACAAAAGCATTAATCTTAATTTGCCATAAAGCGCGCATATCACGTTTTTTCTTACGACGATCACGATAAGCATGAGCCCCAGCTTTTGTTTGAGCTGTAGCAGCAAGTTTAATTAAATTTTTTCTTCCCCATTTATAACCCTTAACCTGCTGTAACAGTTTTCGGCGTTTCTTTACATGAGTTGTACCTCTTTTTACTCTTGGCATATACGAATAGCTTAAAGCCGCATCTTATCGATACGGTGTTAAAGTTTTAATAGTTTTCACTAAAGTAGCGTCGGCATTAATATCTAAACGTTTAGTTCTTTTAGTATTGCCGGATTCCCGGGAATTAAAATGGTCCTGTCCAGCCTTTCTTTTCTTCAACTTAGAAGTAGCTGTCAAGCGGAAACGTTTAACCGTTGCCTTGTGAGTCTTTATTTTCGGCATAAATTTGATAAAAAAACAGGCGAAAGCACCTGGATGATAAAAAGATTTTATTTCTTGTTTATCAACAATATAGTAAATCTTCCACCTTGATTTGTCAAGCCTTGTTCAACTTCAATATTTAAATCAGGATTTTGACGGAGTTTAGTCATAAAACTCTCGATAATCTCTCTAGCTTTTTGTGGATACTGGCGTTCTCTTCCACGTAAAATAAGCTCAATCTTTAATTTATTCTCTTTGGCTAAAAACTTCTCTGCTTGAACATAGCGAAAATTGAAGTCATGCTCACTAATACGAAAAGATAGACGAATTACTTTAGTATCTATTTTTTTCTGCATAACCTTCTGGCGATGCAGTTTTTTTTCATGTTCATATTTTAACTGACCTAAATCAACAATTTTAGCTACCGGTGGATTAGCTTTTGGATTCACCTCAACTAAATCAAGATCTAAATCTTTAGCTCTAATAACAGCTTCCTCAGTATCAATAACGCCAACATTTTCACCATTTTCATCAATTAAAAAAACCTGCTCAGACTTAATTTGTCGATTTGATTTGAAGAATTTCTTTTCTTTTTGTTCAACACGATGGAATTTTATACGCATTCTATCTTGATTTAATTATTTAAATTAATGACGCCAAGGTAATTTTATACCCTGCTTAGCACGCGTAGTTTTAATATTTCTTGCATTAATTTCCTTATCTCCCTTAAATTCTAGCGCATCTTTATTAATCTTAAGTTGTTTGTTTTTGCTTATTTTTCTAGTGGCTGGATCAACTGGGCGTCCATTACTATCATAATCTACTTTAATAGCATCAATAGGAGCTTTTTTATCTACAACCTTAACATATTTGTTTCTATCAACTTCAAAGAAAATCTTACCAGTCTCTGCGTTATAGCCTGTAATCGGAGTGCCAATGATTTTCTCAAAAGCTTTAGAAGATGCTTTTAAAGCAGTTTTTTCATCTTTAGAATTGTCTAAAATAGCACGATATTCTATTAAAAACTCATTTATATGCTTAAATAATTCAGCTTTATCATTCTGAGAAACTTGATCAAAATAATCATTCAACACGGAAACAAAACCGAATTTATCAAATTCAAATTCATCCTTTTCTGTACCATTTTCAGCAGTTTCATAAATATCTGATTCTGAACCTTCAACATCTTCAACATCTTCAACGTCTTCAATATGAATAAATGGTTTATTGCCATGTGGAGCTCGACTCCTATTGTCTTTTTCTAAATTATGACGATCACGATCTTCATTTTCTATATTATACGTATTTTCAGGATGAACATTACCATACACATTATTTTCAAAGCTCATATAATTAAAATTAAATTTATTAAGCTCTCTTTCTTTGTTTATAGCGTAAAATTAGATAAAAGTCAAATAAAAATACTTCAGTGCTTTGTTTTCAACTATCCATATATTTCATAAATAAAAGAAGTCCCCAATGGGGACTTCTTTTATTTATGAGCGGGTAAGGGGAAT